>NZ_JBNNWS010000010.1:0-216405 GCF_050281185.1 Heyndrickxia sp. NPDC080065
AACAGAAATGGACTGCGAACGCTTAGTCACTCAAGAATCCCACCCGTTACACCGTAAGGTGCAGGGCTTGCGGCTTTAGCCGTGGGAGTCTCAAATTCGTATATAAATCTTAAGCCAATGTATATTATAGGAGTGGCTTTTATTTATTATAGTTGTGACCTTATATCTCATATTTTCTTACTTCATTGAAAAGGTCTGGTTTTAAACTATCAATATAACCATTTGCCACATTGAAATATCTATCGCTCTTGCTAACCTTGTATGCATAAATAACATTAGAACGGTAATCTGTACCAATAATATAAACAATTTACCTTCTTTATTACTTAGTGTGAAGTCAGGGTCTAATTTCTTCAATAATGTATATAAGTGGAGCAATTAAATAATCAGATTCCTGGTGATAATTTTTTAGACACTCAACCAAAGTGTATTAATCTCTTGGTAGACCTTCCTAGACGGGAAATAGTGATCATTTTTTTTGAAAAGAGTTCGAATATTGATAATTAAGAAAAACATTGCACTCGTGCAGTGTTTTTCTTTTGATTGAGAATTGCTTTTTTATTTAACTATAGGCTCTTTTCGTAAACTTTGTTGCTTTTAGTCCTATAAAGAGAATGTAGAAATACACTCCTAATAAATATGTAATTATAAAAATGCAAAAAACATGAAAAAACACGAAAAAAACTTAATAAATATTAATGTTTTAGTTGGAAAAAACAGAATAAACATGAAATAATGTGGTAAGTGGTACCAATTAAAAATGAAAAAGGGTGATGATTATGTTTTCTGAAGAAAGAAGACAAGAAATTTTGAAAAGGTTGGAGCAAAATGGTCGTGTGTTGGCAAAGGAATTAGCGGATCAATTTGAAATGTCAATTGATTCAATTAGACGTGATTTATCTATTATGGAAGAACAAGGTCTTCTTAAAAGGACACATGGGGGGGCAATTCCTATTCCTAATGTAAGAAGTATGCCTGGGCCGCCTTCCAAACGTTATGGAGAAGGAAATGTCTATCAAAATGCTATTGCGAAATTAGCAGTTTCTTATATTACGGCAAATCAAACCGTGTTTATTGGTGGAACATCAACGCATTATGTAATGCTTAAATACCTCCCAAAAGACATTGCTTTTACTGTTATTACTAATTCTGTAGAAATTGCTTATCATTTAAGGGATTTTGAAAATATCCAGACTTATCTAATTGGTGGGAATGTAAAACGTTCAGGAAATATAACTGATGCTTTAGCAACCGAGTTTGCTCAACAATTTACAATTGATTTATGCTTTGCTACTGCAGGGGCAATATCATCAAAAGGATTAAGCACAGCAACTCCAGAAGTTTCAGTATTCCACAAAACTGTGTATGGTAATTCGAAAAAAATTATTGCAATATTGGGGCATTCAAAATTTGGTATCGATATGTTTTCGAGAATGTATCCAGTTGAAAAATTAGACTTAATTATTACGGATGAGGAAACAGCAGAAGAAAAGATTAATATGATCCAAGCACAGGGCGTAGAAATTATAATAGCGAAAATTGAAGACTAGTTTTCTTATAAAAATAAAAGAACACAAATTATTAAAAGGATTTTTCAACATTTGAGGGGAATTAAAAAGAAGAAAATGTTTTTTTAATAGGGGTAAATTTTATTATCTTCCAACAGAAGGCTCCCATTTCAAGGAAAGTGAAGGGCGTAGCTTAATGAGTAAGTGGGAGATGATTGTTGGCTGGCGATAGCCAAAACGTTCCTTATTATGGTATGATAGGAACAAATGTTCCTGATGAATGAGGTGAAATACATGGTAGTCAATAAAGCCTATAAGTTTCGTATTTACCCCAACAAAAAACAAATCGAATTAATTAACAAAACCATTGGCTGTTCAAGATTTGTATTCAATTTCTTTCTTGGTAAGCAGAAAGAGAAAGATGCTTATTGGTATACTTGCGAAGAAATGAAACAGAATGGTCAGCTTCCAACTAACGAGTGGAAAGGTGAGTGTCTAAATAAATATGAAACGGTCAAAGCCCTTTCTCATCTAAAAAAGCATTATTCTTTTTTAAAAGAAGTAGATAGTATTGCCTTGCAGAAATCTGTTGAAAACCTAGCTGACTCCTATAGTAGATACTACAAAAAACAAAACAAACAACCACGCTTTAAATCGAAAAAGAACCCTGTTCAGTCTTAAACTACGAAAAATATAAATGGAAATATCACCGTGATAGACAATCATATTAAATTGCCAAAATTAGGTCAAGTTCGCTTCGCTAAAAGTCGGGAAGTGCAAGGACGCATTATTAGTGTAACCATTAGACGTAATCCTTCTGGTAAATATTTTGTTTCTTTAGCTACCGAAACAGAAGTATCAGAACTACCCAAGACCCATTCGGCTATTGGAATTGATGTAGGTCTCAAAGATTTTGCTATTCTCTCGGATGGTACAGTCTACTCCAACCCAAAGTTTTTCCGTAGCTTAGAAGAAAAATTAGCCAAAGCACAACGTAGCATGAGCAGACGTACTATAGGTGGTTCGAATTGGTACAAAGCCAAAATGAAAGTTGCTCGTATTCACGTAAAGATTACGAATGCAAGAAAAGATTACTTAGACAAGATTTCCACTGAAATTGTCAAAAACCACGACATGATCGGAATGGAGGAGTTGTCTGTATCTAACATGTTAAAAAACCACAATCTTGCAAAAGCCATCAGTGAAGTGTCTTGGTCACAATTCAAAACAATGGTTGAATACAAAGCCAACTGGTATGGCAAAAAAATAGTTACTGTTGCGAAGAACTTTCCTTCCAGTCAACTATGCTCTTGTTGTGGCTACCAAAACAAAGACGTTAAAAATCTCGAATTACGTAAATGGGAATGCCCTTCTTGTGGAACTCATCACCAAAGAGATATTAACGCAGGACAAAATCTTAAAAATGGAGCCATAAGACTTCTAACCGTAGGGACTACGGAGATAGCCTAATCAATAACTTGTGGATACATTGGTGTTCTTAGGAATCTCCCACTTCAATCAGACTGAACGGTCGATACGTGGGGGTAGTTCAAGAAAGTACAATTGAAACGTGTTACTAGAGAAAATTGGGAAGAAGCTTTAACTTTGAAGGTGAAGGAATCCCAAAGTGAACTTACTCCCCCAGTGGCGGTATCTCTTGCTAAAGTATATATTAAACCAGACGGAGACAATGTTGAATATATCCCTTTTGCTATCTATGACCAAGAGAAAATGGTTGGATTTATCATGCATGCATATGAAGAAAATACAACAAATATGTATTGGATAAATGGCTTTTTAATCGATGAGAAGTATCAGGGGAGAGGCTATGGTAGGGCAGCACTAGCTGAGATGATACATTGGATCACAAATAGATTTTGAAACTGTAGGGAAATTCGTCTCACAGTTTTAAATGATAATCATACTGCTCGCCAACTATATAAGAGGTTTGGTTTTCTCCCCACTGGAGATGTGTATGAAAATGAAGATGTTTGGTTCCTTTCAGTAAATGAACAATAATTTTATTTTTCCTTTAGAATGGTAAGTGGAAACGGGTCCTTCTAATTAGCTGAGAAGATTTAAGGAAATTCTTCATGAAATTATTGCTTATGAAATAGACAAAATCAATTGATATCCCAACTAAGTTGTGATAAAGTAATTGAAAATTAGAGGTGGAGAAAATGCTAAAATTCAATAATTTCATTACTTTTTCACAATTCCATCATCATATCTTCTAGCCTTGCTATTCGATTTTTAACAATCGCAAATAGGAAGGCTATTTCTCATTAAACCGCATTGATTAAGTATAAAAACTTAAATCTAGTGCGGTTTTTTATTTATTTTAAAATCATTGGAGGTTTAGAAAATGAAAAAAATGGATTATCAAAATGTAAAAGGAACACAGGATTATCTACCAGAGGCAGAAGAAATTCGTAGTAAAATTAGACGAACTCTTGAGGATGTCTTCATTCAATATGGATGCAAGCCTTTAGAAACTCCAATATTAAATTACGAAGAACTGCTTGCATCAAAGTATGGTGGAGGTGCAGAAATCTTAGAGGAAATGTATACATTATCAGACAGGGGAGAAAGGAAATTAGCTTTAAGATATGACCTGACGATTCCATTTGCAAAGGTTGTGGCAATGAATCCAACTATTAGGATGCCATTTAAAAGATATGAAATCGGAAAAGTATTTAGAGATGGTCCTATAAAGACTGGAAGGCTTCGAGAATTTACACAATGCGATGTTGATATTGTAGGGGTTCAGTCTCAAGTGGCGGAAGCCGAATTAATGGTAATGGCGATCGATGCTTTTAATAAATTAGATTTAAATGTAACGATTCAATACAATAATCGAATGCTATTAACAGGTATGCTCGAAGCCTTTGAGACACCTGAAAACCAAATCAATCGAGTGGTATTAATTCTTGACAAGCTTGAAAAGGTTGGTTTGGAAGCAGTTGTATCGGAGCTTGCTGCTCAAGGGCTGCCATCAGAAACGGTTGATTCAATTAAGGGGTTTTTAATAAACGAAAATAACACTGATTATTCCTATTTTGAGCAGTTTGCAGAGAGGAATGCGCTCATTCAATCCGGAATAGATGAGCTGAAGGAGCTTGAAACATATTTAGAATATTTAAAGGTTAAGAGCAAATGCATATTCAATCCATTTTTAGCAAGAGGCTTAGAAATTTATACGGGGACTATCTATGAAATATTCATGACTGATAAATCATTGAAATCTAGCATTGGGAGTGGCGGAAGATATGATAACGCGATTGGAGGATTATTAGGAACAAACGAAAAGGTTTCAACCGTCGGAATTTCATTTGGTTTAGATGTTATTTATACTGCTCTATTACAATCTAATGGGATGAAAAAGAATGCTTCTCCTATCGATTATTATGTTATTCCACTTAATACATGGAAGGAGTCATTATTAGTCGCAAGTGATATAAGAAAAAAAGGTTATGTGGTTGAAGTGGAAATGGGGAACAAAAAAATTGGAAAGGCATTGGACAGAGCAAACAAAGAAAAAGTTCGTAAAGTTATTATTATTGGAGAAACTGAAGTGAAAAGGAATCAATATATAGTAAAAGATATGATGTCTGGGGAAGAGAAGGTGGAATCCTTTACTTATTATTTTTAGTTGTTGAGAAAGGACAATTAAGTAAACCAGATGTTTACTTATGAAGCATTTTTCGCCTAATGATCAAATTTTTCAGTTGACGAATTCAGAAAAGTCTTATATTATTATGAAAAATTTATATATAATAAGCGTTGAAGAGAAGAGTAGTTAAGAAAGATTATTCACAGAGAGCTCTGTTTGCTGAAAATGAGCAATAATAAACTTAACGAAAAAAGACTTGGAGCTATTTACTAAACTAATTGATAAATTAGGGATCGTAAGCGGGTTCTCCCGATAAAGAGATAGGGTATGAATGTACCTGATGAGGTTAATATGGTGACATATTAACAAACTGAGGTGGTACCACGAAGCTGCAACTCTCGTCCTCAAGATGAATTGATCTTGGAGGTGGGAGTTTTTTTGTTGTGGTGAATGCTCGTTGTGTGTTATGAACACGAATTCGACTGTAAGTTTGTTTTTTCAACCGTAAACTAATGACTTCAACGATATTCTTTCATTTATCTACGGAAATTTGAAATATTTCTACTTTCTTGAAAAATAATTCAACCATAGAAATGATAATTCTCCCTTCAACATTAGAATTAAACCGAGAAGACAAGAATTCTACAATAAAGATAGGAAATCTACGAAAAAAATAATGTTTCTTTAAATAATATTTTAACAACAATCTATATCTCCCCTGGAGACGATATTTCAACTAAATGAAATGGAGTGAATCGATTTGAATCCTATATTAATAAACGTACCAACGACTATTGAAACGAAAAGACTCTTATTAAGAATGCCCATGTTTGGAGATGGAAAAGTCGTTAATGAGGCTATAAAAGCTTCCATCAATGAATTACAACCATGGCTGCCCTTTGCACAACATATACCAACTGAAGAAGAAACAGAGATTAATATTAGAGAAGCAAACCTTAAGTTCTTAAAACGGGAAGATTTGCGGTATCTTATTTTTCATTCGGAATCAAAGGAATTTATCGGATCTACCGGATTGCATAATATTATGTGGGAAATTCCAAAATGTGAAATTGGCTATTGGATTCATACAAGATTTAGCGGAAATGGATATATGTCAGAGGCTATTAATGGATTAACGATGATGGCGCTTAAACAATTGAAATGTAAACGAGTAGAAATAAGATGCGAGTCAACTAACATCAAAAGCCGTACAATTCCTGAAAAATTAGGCTACCAATTGGAAGGGGTATTACGAAATGAAGATTTATCAGCAGATGGAAAGCATCTAACAGATACATGTATATATGCAAGAATAGCGCTTTAAAGCATAAATCTCCTTCTTACAGCATTTGTAAGAAGGAGATTATAAAATGATTCTGAATTAAAGTTTTCATCATAAAATCAATAGTAAAATGTACAATTCAAAAAATGAATGATTAATAAATGGTAAACAGGAGCTAATAAAAATAACAGCAGGAAAAATTTGATAATTAGTAGAATGTATTACAAATACAAATATAGAAGGAACAATCGAATGAAGAAGATAAATAACTATTTTTGAGGTACTGGTAACGATTGAAAAAATCTCGATTCTTAAGGGATTGAATATAAGTAAAGGGGGAGATATTGATGTTTATGGGAATTCAAATATTGCCTGTTGTATATGTTGATAATCTAACCAATCAAACAATAGAGAATCTTGGCTTCACATTTGAAGGGATTCAAGGAAAGCTGCCCACGATCAAGAAGATAAAAAGTGGAGAAAGAAAATCAGTTTCAATCTATAATAAGGGATATTTAGGAAAAAGAATGCTGTACCTCACATACGTTAATAAGAAAGTGAGAATCACGGAAAATCAAGAAATCTTTGCTGAGCTGACCGACTCCTTTGTCGGGAATATCTTAGTTGAAATTAAGGGGATTAAAAAGGATGGGAGGTTTGAAGTAAACATTAACAATAATTTTGATCTAAAGGTATAGAAACAAACATGAATGATTTGAACAAAATATTTGTGTTTTTCATATTGCGTTTGTGTACCTTTCCTGTAATCTATTAGTTTTAAAAAAATAATTGTTTTATTATGAATATATTTATCTGGGGGACTGTTATTGGATAATATTGATAAGAGAAATCGTTTAGATGAAAATCCTTTTAGTTATTTGGTAACTAAAAATAATGTGGTTTTAATAAAATATCTAGGTATCCAAGTAAAAATGCTAAAAGGGAAAGAAGCTGAAAAAATTCTGAAGAGAATTAATGCCGCTAATAATGAGAAGGAAGTTCAGCTCATACTTGCGAAAGTGACTGGTAATTTTAAAAGAGGAAATGAACGTAAGAGAGACAATTAAATTATTTTATAGAAAACCTTTATTTTTTATTGACTTTTCGTTTTACAATTATATAATGGAATTAATAATTAACAAATTGTTAAATAAAGAGGAGACACCCAATGTCAAACGAAGAAGCATTAAAACAATACGATATAAAAAAATTCCGTACACCGGATGGATACACATCTGACATTGCTGTTTTTACGATTGTTTCAGAGAAAGTAGCAGAATATAAACCGCCAAAAATGAGTTTAAAGCTAATGCTTATTCAACGTTCAGAGTTGAATGCAGAAGGACAGCCAAATATTGAAGCGCAGAAATGGGCATTACCTGGTGGCTTTGTTCAAGAGAATGAATCTGCCTTTGAAGCGGCGAAACGAGAGCTGGAAGAAGAAACAGGTGTGAAAAATATTCATTTGAAGCATTTCGGAGTATATGATCAGCCAGGAAGAGATCCTCGCGGTTGGATCATTTCCAATGCACATTATGCTATCGTTCCAGAGCGTTCATTAGTAACAAGAAAAGCTAATGATGATGCGGCAGAGGTAGAGTTATTCTCAATTGAAGATGTTCTATCCATTGAATTAGCCTTTGATCATGTGCAAATTATTAAAGAGGCAATTGAACGTATAACAAGTGATTTATTGCAAACAACGGTAGCAAAAAACTTTTTACCAATGCATTTTACTTATTCTGAGCTGCAAGCTGTGCTTTTAACTGTTACAAAAGATCCAGCTATCATAAGTGAACAAAGCTTTGCAAGAAAAATAAAATCACTGCCCTTTATTAAACCAGTAATAGGGAAAAAAACACAAAGAACATCGAAAATTCCTACACAATTATATGAATTTATTGATATGGATGTCGTTAAACCGATTTATACAGCTAGATACTAGTGGAATGAGAAATCTCATTCCCACTACAATATATATTTTTTTAGAATTAATAATTAACAAAATGATAATTAAAATAGGAGGGATTAATTATGAAAAAGGCATTAATTCTTATTGATTACACGAATGATTTTGTTGATAAAGATGGGGCGTTAACCTGTGGTGAACCAGGGCAATTAATCGAAGGGGTAATTTCAAACATAACCTGTTCATTTATTGAGAATAATGATCTTGTAGTCTTTGCGATTGATTTACACAAGAGAAATGATAAATTTCATCCGGAATCAAAGCTTTTCCCACCTCATAACATCGAAAATACGAGGGGAAGAGAGCTATTTGGAAAAGTGAAAGAGATTTATGAAAAGAATAAACATAAGGAAAATGTTTATTGGATGGATAAGACTAGATATTCAGCATTCGCAGGAACTAATTTAGACATCAAATTACGAGAACGCCGAATTTCAGAAATTCACTTAGTTGGGGTGTGCACAGATATTTGTGTTCTACACACTGCAGTGGATGCTTATAATAAAGGCTTTCAAATAACGGTCTACAAAGATGGAGTTGCAAGCTTCAATCAAGCTGGACATCTATGGACACTAGACCATTTTAAACATACATTAGGTGTACAAATTGTTTAAAGGGAGGAAATGTAAATGTATAAATATATAGACGATAGCTTCGCATTGCATACAGATCTTTATCAAATAAATATGGCTGAAACGTATTGGAGAGATAGGATTGATCAGAAGAAAGCTGTATTTGAAGTATATTTTCGTAAGCTACCTTTTGGTAACGGCTTTGCGGTTTTTGCAGGACTTGAAAGATTGATTGATTATATTCAACACTTTCAATTTACCGAAACAGACATTGATTATTTAAGGGAAGAGGGCTATCAAGAAGACTTTCTATTATATTTAAAAGAAATGCGTTTTAATGGAAACGTCCGTTCAATGAAAGAAGGGGAAATTGTATTTGCTAATGAACCATTGCTTCGTATTGAGGCTCCACTAGCTGAAGCACAATTAATTGAAACAGCAATTCTTAATATCGTTAATTATCAAACACTTATTGCGACGAAGGCCTCTCGGATTAAACAAGTAATCGGCAATCAAGAAGCAATGGAGTTTGGAACGAGAAGAGCTCAGGAAATGGATGCTGCGATTTGGGGAACAAGAGCAGCTTTTATCGGAGGATTTAGTGCAACTTCTAACGTAAGAGCCGGGAAATTATTCAACATGCCTATTTCTGGAACTCATGCTCATTCAATGATTCAAGCTTATCAAGATGAATATGTTGCTTTTCATAAATATGCAAACACACACAAAAACTGTGTTTTTCTTGTGGACACATACGATACTTTGAAATCTGGTGTACCTAATGCTATCAAAGTGGCAAAAGAACTAGGTGATCAAATCAATTTTATCGGAATTCGACTTGATAGCGGCGACCTTGCATTCTTATCAAAGAAAGCTAGAAAAATGCTGGATGAAGCTGGATTTCAGGAAGCGAAAATTATCGCATCCAATGATCTTGATGAAAACACAATTATGAATTTAAAGGCTCAAGGAGCAAAAATTGATGTATGGGGAATAGGCACAAAGCTCATTACTGCCTATGATCAACCGGCACTAGGTGCGGTTTATAAATTAGTTTCTATCGAAGATGATAGTAAAAATATGGTTGATACGATTAAAATCAGTGCGAATCCAGAAAAGGTTTCTACTCCAGGATTGAAAAGAGTCTATCGAATTATTAATAAGGATAATCACAAATCCGAGGGCGACTATATTGCGCTTGAAAATGAACATCCACAGGAGGAAAAAAGGTTGAAAATGTTTCATCCTGTTCATACATTTATTAGCAAGTTTGTGACGAATTTTGAGGCTAGGGAGCTGCACCATGAAATTTTCAATAATGGGAAACTCTTATATGAAATACCGACTCTACAATGTATTCAGGATACCGTTAAAGAAAATTTAGAACTGCTTTGGGACGAATATAAACGACCATTAAATCCGGAAGAATACCCAGTCGACTTAAGTCAAGAGTGTTGGGATCACAAAATGAATAAGATCAATGAAGTAAAAGAAAAAATTAACAAGCAATTAAGTAATCGAGGTGAGCAATAATGGCGAAAATCGGAATATACGGCTCTTCTTTTGATCCAATTACAAATGTACATCTTTGGACAGCAAATACTGTTGCCCATCGATGCAAACTTGATGAAGTGATTTTTTTGCCTTGTTCAAATAAACGAAAAGACAAAAAAATGAACACAGAAGATGAGCACCGCTGGAACATGGTTCAGTTAGCGATCCAAGGAAATGAGCGTTTTATTACAGATGATTATGAAATGCTTCAGGAAGCTTGGAACATAACGACCTATGAAACATTAAAATATTTTAAACAAAAATATCAAAATGATGATATTTACTTTATTATGGGTGCTGACCTTTTAATTGATATAGGTGAAGGACGTTGGGGTAATGCAGATTTGCTTGTGAAAGAAAATAAATTTATTGTTATGGCTCGGGATGGAATTGATATGGTAAAAGCAATCAGCAAATCCCCTATTTTACGAAATAATGATGATGGAAGTACATTTCACTTGATAGATAAAGGCTTGGCAATGGAAATCAGTTCAACCTATATTCGGGAAGAATTTAAATTAGGAGGAGAACCCAAATACCTTTTACCAGAAAGCTGTTATGAATATATTAAAAAGTATTGTTTATATCAATAGGAGAATATGCTTATGTCACTCCGAGAAAATATTATTGACCTACTCAAAAATAGTTTAAGCTTATGAAAAGTGTATCCTGTTTATCAAAATATCTTTGAAACTACATTTATTTAACTAGATATTTATTTCAATTTGAATAGTCACGAATAAATATCTGAATATTATGATTTTAAATATATTAATCACAATGGAGGGAGAATTTATTTATTTAATAATAATTAAATATTTATCTATATTATGATTTATACAAAAAATATTTTTATATAAATATAAAAATTCTGAAATAAATCCCATCAAATTAGTTTTTTTCTTTATAATAAAAATAAGAGATTGTTATGTTACTACATTTATTAAAAGGATGATGATGGTAATGACAAAGACAAAAAAGAAAAATGAACTATTCGATTGGATTAAATCCCTGATAATTGCTGTTTTAATAGTAGTAATTGCCCGTTATTTTCTTTTTACACCAATTATAGTTCAAGGGAAATCAATGAAACCAAGTCTATATAATGGAGACCGAATGATTGTGTCTAAGATCGGAACACCGAAAAGATTTGATATTATTGTTTTCCATGCAACCAAAAACAAGGATTATATAAAACGAGTAATAGGATTACCTGGAGATACAATCGAGTATAAAAATGACAATTTATATATAAACGGAAAAGTTTATCAAGAAGAATACTTAGATAAAAGTAAAAAACAACTTAAGGGACTTAAAATAGAAGGACCTCTTACAGAAGATTTTTCTTTAACAGATAAAATTGGCCGAAAAACAGTTCCTGAAGGGTCTTTGTTTGTAATGGGGGATAATAGACGTCATAGCACGGATAGCCGTGAAATCGGTGTAATACCGATTAACAAAGTTATAGGAAAACCAATACTACTTTATTGGCCTATTAAAGATTTTCAAATAGTAAAATAAATTAAACCTAAAGTTTGTTTCATTTAGTGTAGATCCTGATTTAGATACTTCGCAAAAATTAGAATCCTATGTAAAAAAGTTTACAGACAATACAAGGGATTGGTATTTATTAACAGGATATACACTAGATTATATTCAGGAAGTTGCATTAAATAATTTTAAAACCGTTGCAAACAAACCTGAAAATGGGTAAGTAATTCTTAGTAATCATTCTATTTGATTAACAAAGATAGCGAAGTCGTTAAAAGTTATGATGGAAATAGTGATGTTCCTTTTGATGAAATTATTAAAGATTTAAAGTTATTGAAATAATTTCATAGATATAAAATACTTACTAAATCTAGTCAGTTTATTATTTGGATTTTATTAATTTATCACTAATATTTATTTTTTAATAGAATAAGAGAATACAGACGTCTTTAACAGTAATAATGCGGCAATTCGATTATATCAATCAATGGGGATGAAGACGAGAACTAGTCGAATGGAATTAAGGCTATGAATCGATTCATAGAAGGATGTTAGAAAAAATGCTGAAAAGAAAATACGGTGACCGTTCAGACTGGAAGCGTATTCTTAAAAGAAGATATGTGCAATCTTATTTTGAATTAAAAGAGTTTAGTGGATATGTAACCTTGTTAAACATGGAGAAAGTGAAAGAGCAATTATATGCTCATTATAATGATAAGAAGATTTGTATTGTTGATGATGGGTATTGTTGGCTTCAGCATTTTCCAAAAGAGGAACGCTATTCATTAACGACGATGTTTAATTCAGCAGGTGAAGTGGTGCAGTGGTATATAGATATTTGTTTTGATATTGGGATTGAAAACGGTGTTCCTTGGATGGAGGATTTATTTTTAGATATTGTTATACTCCCGTCTGGAGAAGTGATGCTGCTTGTTGTTGAAGAACTTGAAGATGCCCTTTCGGATGGAAAAATTAATCAATTTGTTTACCAAATAGCATGGGATGAAGCGAATCAACTATTAAAACGTATACATAATGATCAGTTTGATTTAATTAAATTTTCAACTGAGCATAAAAACAAGCTCATCAATATTTTATCTGGCTAAGTTGAAATACATATATAGAAATAGGGTAAAAAAGTTAACAGTTAAAAATAAAGGAGTATCGAAATGGAAATTCGTTTAGTAAAAGGATCTGATTACTACATCATTTCACCATTAATTAACGAATGGTGGGGTGGAAGACAAATGTCAGATAAGCTGCCAAAATTATTCTTTGATCATTTTTCAAATACAAGTTTTATAGTTGAGGAGGAAGGTGAAATAATTGGCTTTCTCATTGGTTTTTTCTCGCAAGTCCATTTAGATGAAGCGTATATTCATTTTGTTGGTGTTCACCCTAATTTTAGAAAAAACAATATAGGAAACCAGTTGTATAATAAATTTATTAAACTTGTGAAACAAAATGGTCGAAGCATTGTCCGTTGTGTTACATCACCCGTCAACAAGGGATCTATTGCATTTCATATGAAGATGGGATTTGAAATTGAAGTAGGAGATAAAATGGTTGAGGGTATTCCAGTTCAAAGGGATTATGATGGTCCTAACCAAGACAGAGTATTATTTATAAAGCATTTATATTCTTAAAATAAAAGACAAATGGAGGATATTATGTCTATTCCCTTAGAAAAAATTGAAGTTGATGATATTCCTTGGCAAAGACTGACTACGCCATATGGAAGAGGAAGTGATTTGCCTCGATTAATGGAAAAAGGACAATATGATGAAATACAGGAGTTGATTGAGCATCAAGGTACTCTTTGGCAAGTCACCCCATGGGTATTGTTGTTTTTACTACGAGAGTTGAAGAGAAAACAGGCGGAAGAAGTAACTCTTGCTGAATTACAGTTATATTGCTTTGTGGCAGATTCATTGATCGGTAGAGAATTGGATTCCATTTCACATGTAGAGCAGCTAGGATTGTTGTTAGAAGAAAGCTATTTATGGCCAAGTACCGATGAAGAAGACGAGCTAATATGGGAGGAAGAAGAGCCACGTGGTTACACGGAACTGCCTTTTTCAAGTTATTATTACTACAGTGCCTTGTTGTTGAAAGATGCAATTCCATACTTTGAAAGGCTGAGGGTAGAAAACACTGCACTTACTATCCAGGTCTTGGAGCTATTGGCGAAGTTGGAGTGTTTGGATTAATTGAGTCTCATTGTATTTTAACTTTTTTGTAGATTGAGTATTATTTGTAAAACATTTAAATAAAAATTGAATGAGTGTTGTGAAGGAACATTTGCAATGAATTAGGAATTCAATTTACTACTTTAAATGGACTCAAAAAAATTAGATAATAACCAACTAAGTAGACGAACTGCAAATGTTCGTTTTTTTATGTAGGCTTTGATAACAATTTTGTTATTTTAATAAAATCTGTAGCGTATGAATTCAGCTTGTTTTACTACTTTATAAAATCGCTTCATGTATATCCTACAGGTGATTTTATAATGAATAACCATTAACAAAACCTTTATGGAAAAAGAATATATAAACGATTTTATTTTTTTTTTGGAATTTGTTTATAGTTTTTTTATTGTTTGAAATTAGAATTGAACTAGCTTATAAAATCATGGATTAAATTTATTTATATGAAATTTTTACATTTTAGAAATAAGTATCAAAAATGGGGGTGAAAAGAATGAAAAAAAATCCTAAAAAAGTTGGTGGGTCTTAGTCATCGTATCTATTGGAGTAATGATTCCATTTATGGTTCCCTATTTGACTTTTGATCCTGAAAAAAGTCGTATTACCATAACTTCGAATACACTACAATATCCTGTGCTTGTTACTCATATTATTTTTGCTTTTATTGCATTAATAACCGGTTTTCTTCAATTTATTGATCGTATTCGTCTTAAAAATCGCAAAATCCATCGTTATATTGGCAGAATTTATGTCGGGAGTGTTTTTGTAAGTGGACTTCTTGCGTTATTAATAGTCTTTTATGTTGAAGATTTTACAAAAGCCCTTTCTTTCTTTACATTAGCTGTTTTATGGTTATTTACCTGCTGGAAGGGGTATCGTGCGGCAGTTAAAAAACGCTTTAATGATCATCGAAAGTGGATGATACGTAATTTTGGTATTACTTTGGTAGCTGTTTCACTCCGTTTATTAGTGCCGGTTCTTCTTCTTGCATATTCCATTTTTCATGGGTTCACTCTTCCAGAAGGGAGGGCTAGGATGGTTGAAGAGGTATTAAATGTGAATATTTGGGTTGGCATAATTCTGAACTTTGTTATCGTTGAGTGGGTGATTATAAAAAAGCGTGACGATGCTGGGAAAATGTCATAAAAAAATAGGTTTCCCCTTTTGCTAATGAAGGGATTTGGACAAAATCGCATTGTATAAAATAGTTACATAAAAATGAGGTGATTAAATGGAAGGTTACGATGTGAAACAAATAAAAAATTTGTTTGAAGTTGAAATAGATCATTTATTAAACGAAAGCAAGGAAGAAGGGTTTCTTTTTCTTGAAAGATTAGTTAATGAATATAAAAATGGGACGAATACATTTACTAAACCGGGAGAAGCTTTATATGGTGTATTTAATAAAGATGGAGAAATAATTGCAATTGGTGGACTGAATAAAGATCCATTCTCAAATGAATCAAGTATTGGAAGATTAAGAAGGTTCTATGTTTCAAAAAATTATCGAAGAAATGGGATTGGAAGTCTTTTGTTGAAAAAAATACTTTGCGATGTAAAAAAATATTTTACTACTATCGTACTTCACACAGATACTGAGCAAGCTGATAGATTTTATACTTCGCGTGGATTTTGTAAGGAAAATAATATGATCAACGCAACCCATTATATAAAACTGTAAAATTACTCTATTACAATTTTATATAATGGAAAATTAATTACAAGTTGATAATAGAATATTAAACTTTTTTGATTTTTTATAACTGAATTTTCAATATATGACCTGATTACGGATGATTTTTTTAAAGATTACTCTTTGGCATTTATTTTCCAACCTTTTTGCAGCTTTCGAATATAAATGATTTGACCAATATGATAAGCGTTATGGGTTGCTACATTTCCAAGTATCGCCCACCACCGGGCAGGGACAGGGAAATTATCTACATTACTTTCTAGTTTTTCTTCAGTAAGTAGACTTTGCCATTGTAAAAGAACCTTTAATAATTCTTCTTTTAAATCATTAAATGTTTGATTTTCTGTAATGATAAAGCTGTTATTATTATTTCCTATGAAAGGTACAGCATTGAAATCAGATTTTTGATATCTAATTTGCCAGGTTTCATTCCAATAAAGTAGATGCTGCACTATTTCAGCGATGCTATGGGTATTTTCATTAGGTTTCCAAAATGCTTCTTCTTCTGATAAATTTTCAACTGAGTCTAAAAATGGTAGATACCAGCTTGGGTCATTAGCATTTGCTAACAACTGATCAGATAAAACATCTTTAGCATGAACCATACTTTCCCCCACTCCTTCATATCCCAGTCATCTGACTTAATGCAATATTTCAAAAGGCAAAACAAGTACCGACTCCAAATGTTATAAAACAGGACATGCTCTATTTGATTTTATACATTTTCTTTTATAAAGTCATTTCCCTTTTTGCTACCAACAAGTGTAATCACAGAACTTTTTTAATTTGTGCAACTTAAATAAACACATATAAGAGGTACAACGTTACAATTATGAAGGTGTTTCACCCTTATATGTTTGTACAGTTTGCTTCATTATGTTTTTCATCTAAATGACCACCTTGTACGTTAATACTTCCATTATAGTTCATGTATATGTTAGAGTGAAAATATATTTCTGAATATTAAGTAAATGAAAGTAAGCAATTTTTTTTAAAAAAATGATAAGGCATTTATTGAATTAGCAAAAAGAATTGCTCCCTTGAATACATTAATTTTAAAGAAATATAAGCAATGGAAAGAGGGAAGGAAATTAAAATGGAAAAATACAAAAAAATAAGTACGTTTTCACTGCTTTTAGTCTTATTGCTTATATCTATTGGTGGTTGCATCAACACACCAGATCCACAGATTACGATAAATGTACAAGTGTCAAAGTTAACTGAAGAAGAAATGAATGATGTCGAAGTTAGAGGTTTAAATAACCCAAAAAAAGATGATTTTAGAAAATTTACCTTAAATCTAAATATGGCAAATTTTAGTAAAATAAGCTCACGAAAAATTAGCATTCCGAAAAATATGGGAAGGCTTATAAACTATATAGACGGAGATCGATATTGGTATGGAAATGAAAGTAAACGAGATAATGTAGAAAACAATTTTGCAAGTTATACAAAGGAGTTCGTCTTTTATTCAAAAGGATTAAGTGAAGGGGATATAAAGAAGGCATATCAGTCAGCAATTATTATCGTAACCTGGGTGACAAAGGAGGGAAAAGAGATAAAAAAAGAATTTGTAGTTGGTGATTTAATTAAATTTAATTAAATAAGATTAGTCATGCTAAATAAATTAAATAGGAAGGGGGCTAGGGGGAGATGTTACAGTTCTTCTTTATTGTTGGTATTGTTGGAATTATTGTTTCAGGACTCTCTATAGGAGCTTGGGAAGATAGTCGGAGGAAAAGAACATATTTTCGTTCGGAACCAAGAGAAGAGAGGGAGCTTAAAACAAAAATTGCATTGTATTCAGGTTTGATAGGAATAATCTCATTAGGCATTGCTGGATTAATATATTCTTTATGGAAATAATCAGAGTGATAGTATGTCAAACTTATTTAAAAATAGTCCCATTTGAAATCTACAGATAGGATACCGACTGGGTCCTCTTTCATTGCAGGTAAACTTTGTGTTGCCAACTCCGGTTTGCGAAAACAAGCTAAATCTTTGTAATAACCAAACATCTTGCATATCTCAGGTCTTATAGAATGAATTCCGCATCTATCATTGTCCTGGTCATAAAAAATACATGTTCCCAAATATCTTGTTTGATCTTCAAGATTTGAACGAAGTTTTTTTGGCATTCTCTTAATCTTCATTTTAATTCTATTTAATTCTTTTGCTGTAACAGGAACAGGTCCACAGCACAATCCTCTACACCCTTTACAAGGAAGTGTTTCCATACTAAAATCACTCCTTAAAGTTCAAATATTGGATAAATAAGTTAAATCATATATGGAATTTATCATACATTTTAATATATATCAATAACGAAATATTTTATAATAGCATATTAAATTTTTTTTATCAATAGTATCTTGAAATTTTTATTGCTTGTTATGATTATCCGCTGAAATTATATTCAAATACACGGTTCAATAGGTTATACAGCGTAATCCTACTATATTTCTGACATTCTTTTTACTTGCCTCAAAACTTGCATTTTAGTTGAGAAAGAATCATTGATTTCTTGATTAAAATTAATTATTGTTATAAAATATAAAAAATTTATGTTTTTGTAAATAATATGAGAAGGAGTGAAGCCAATGATTACAAGAAAGTATCCATCTAATTCACTTCTTTTATTTTATTTAAAATATTATTTTTACTACATGGAGTCAAAGTTTTTAACTTTGGCTCCTTTATTTTTGGGGGAGGAATTCGTATATGCAAAAGTATAAAAGAGTCTTAATAAAATTAAGTGGTGGTGCTTTAGCAAGCAAAGACGGTGAAAGTTTTGGTGTTGATAATTTAGAACATATAACAAATGAGATTATTTCAATCACGGAAATTGGTATCGAAGTTTCAGTAGTTATTGGAGGAGGAAATATTTTTCGCGGAAACTTAGCGAATCAATGGGGGATAGACAGAGTTGAGGCTGATAATATAGGTACATTAGGAACGATTATTAATAGTCTAATGCTTAGAGGAGTATTGAAAGCTAAGACAGATAAAGAAGTACGTGTAATGACAGCTGTTCCCGCCCCATCGGTAGCAGAACCATATATACGACTAAGGGCTATGCACCATTTAGATAAAGGATATATAGTTATTTTTGGTGGAGGAAATGGTCAGCCTTTTGTAACAACCGATTATCCAAGTGTTCAACGTGCGGTCGAAATGAATTGCGATGCACTATTTGTAGCCAAACAAGGAGTTAATGGTGTCTATACATCCGATCCAAAAATAGATAAAATGACTAAAATGTATTTAAAATTAAACTATAATGACGTGATTAAAAATAATATCAAAGTGATGGACCAATCAGCACTCTTACTTGCTAGAGATTTTCATTTACCAGTGCATATATTTAATTTTAATGAGGTAGGGGCTATGAAGAGATTAGCTTCAGGTGAACCAATAGGAACTTTAATCAGCGAAGAAAAAACTTTATTAATGGAGGATTAGAGATAAAAAACAAACACTATAGTTTGATGCTTATTGAAATAGCGGAAGCGCGATTTGACATAAAGCGAAAGAAATAAAAATAGGGGATTAATTAAATGAAATATTTCTTAAAATTAAATGTTGTAAGTATTTTGTATGCCTTTATGATATTTGTTCCTCTTGAACTTATGGCAAATGTATATAGAATTAGCAGACTTACAGACTGGGATCTTGGCACTGTGAATATATTAATTGACGTAACTAATATTATAATATTTATTTTTGGTACAATCCTTCTTTATTTCTTAACAAAAAAGTGGATGAAAGGTCGAAAAGCTAATTTTTGGACAGTCATCATTTGGGTCCCATATTTTGTTCTTTTAGTTTATATATTCGCTTCTCTATTCCCGATTACATACAGAGGGGATCACCCTAACCCTGTTACTGGTCTTATAGCAATAGGAGCATTAATTGTTTATCCTATTTATATTTTATTTATTAATTTCTTAGGATTAGCGGAAGACGAGTGATAAAAATATAAAAGTCTTTGCAGGGATTGTACTTATGGTTAAGGTTGTTTATCTTAAACAAGTTTTTTGTAAAGATTTTCAATAATCGGGAGATTGACTGCTACGACAATCCAGTGAAATTTTTAAATTAACAGTTGATGAAGACATATACTCAAAAAGAGAGTTATGATGAAGCTCTCGATTTTTTTGAAATAGTATATATTGAACTAATTAAAAGAATTAATAGGATATCCAGAATAAAAGTATAAGGATTAAAGAATATGTTATTCGAAAATGTATTTAGTAATCCTATTTGTTCAGCATTAGTAAATGATGGATGAACCTCAATAATTTTTTCTCTCAGTTTATTTGCTCTTTTGTAAGTGAAAATTATGATTACTAATGATAAAAAAAAACGAAGATAAAATAACATAGTAAATTGATTTATTTTTGAGCTTTCGAATCCATTTTAATGTATACATATAAGTTCCCAATAAAAATCCTAGAAAGAAGGGAAATAGGAAAAGCCAAGGGAATAAACCTGGATTTCCGTTACCACCACCGCCACCCAATCCATCTTTTATTATTAATTGTTCTGTGAATTTGTTACAAAGATAGAAAAGCAACATAGTTAGCCCTGTACATATTACATAGAGGAACTTAAACATTTTTTTCCCTTCTTTCAAAAGGATAAATTTTGAGCTAAAAGAAACTGTTTGAAATTTACTTATCACTGAATTCCAGCTAACTCGATGAGTAATTGTATTATCTTCACAACTATCAGCGTTATAGGCTAAATATAGTTCACCACCAATATCAATTCCCATTCCTACTCTTAGATGTTAGTCATCTCCAGCTTATATTTTTACAAACTGTGTTTCTATTTATATGGTCCATTTAAACAACATGAAATATCATGATTCAAGTGTACATTAAATTCATTTGGAAAAAAATATAAATTTGGACATTTTATCATCGTAGCAAGAACAACAGAAAATGCAAATCTGTATGCTTTTCCATTTAGGAAGTAAGATCAAATAAAAGATTATTAATTTAGTGGGATAACATTTAAAGAAAGGAGCGTTTTTGTGTAATCAGGTATTCTAATAATTATTAATCTTTATAGAAACAAAGTCATGTTCTAAAAATAAGAATGATAAATAACAATAATATTTTCATATAAAATAATAAAAATTTATTGTAAAACGATAAATAATGTTTTATGATTTAGATAATAATTTAAAGTGAGGTGCTTTATGAAACAAGGATCAATAACTTCTTTAAAGGTAGCTCTTTTTCTTATCGGGTTTATAATACTCAGTTTATGTATATTCGCATTACCATCCTTGGCAAGTTATGCTGCAAAGATGAATCCAGAGTTTTCCTATTTTAAATACCCTGTTCTATACGGTTTGTATATGACAGCAGTGCCATTTTTCTTTGCTTTATATCAAGCATTTAAACTTTTAACCTGTATTGAGAGCAATAATGCATTTTCTGAAATAGCAGTGGGAGCATTGAGTCGTATAAAATATTGTGCAGCTACAGTTGTTATTCTATATGTACTAGGAATTTTTATGCTTGGTTTACAGAACGCTCTGCATCCTGGCATTGCAATTGTTGGATTATTAATAATTTTTACAGCTTTTGTTATTTCACTCTTTTCAGCTGTCCTTCAGGAATTATTTAAGAATGCATTGAAATTGAAAGTGGAAAACGAGTTGACAGTCTGAGGTGATCATGTGGCTATTATAATCAATATTGATGTGATGTTAGCGAAAAGAAAAATGAGTGTTACAGAACTTTCAGAAAAGGTTGGAATCACAATGGCCAATCTTTCTATTTTGAAAAATGGAAAGGCAAAAGCGATTAGATTGTCAACCTTAGAGGCGATATGTAAGGCCTTGGACTGTCAGCCTGGTGATATTCTCGAATATAGGGGAGACATGGATTAAGAAGATTAAATAACTATCAATAAGAAGGTTAATGTCATAAGCAAAGGGTGCGTTTCTACTATAGTGGAGACGTTTTTTTATTATAAATTATCATGATGTAAACGAGTTTTCAGAACTGATATAAGTGTAGCTTGGATTATAAATTATATAGAAAAGTGACAATATAATGAATATTATTATCTGTATATTTATTAGTCTGATAAATTTTGTATAATTAAATTAGAACGGTTGTTCAAATTCGGAAAGGAGTTTTCATTTTTTGGGAAAAAGACGTTATGATAGTGATAAAGCAAAAAAAGAAATTCTAGAAAATGCGTTTCAGATATTTTCTCAAAAAGGTTACAATCAAACTTCGGTAGGAGATATTTCAAAAGCTTCTGGTTATAGCAAAGGCCACATTTATTATCATTTTCAAAACAAAGAAACGCTATTTGTTCTTTTAGCACAAAAAACGATGCAAGACTGGTATGACAAATGGATGGTAAAGGAATCAATTTTCACTTCAGCAACAGAGAAACTGTATGGTATGGCAATGCACGTCCTCTATAATTACCAAACCCCCTTATTAAAATCAGGACAAGAATTAGCTTCACATCCAAACTCAAGTCCTGAATCGGTACAACAATTATATGAGTTAGCAATTGTTCCGATGAGTTCTTATCGCGCTATCTTACAAGAAGGGGTTAATAAGGGAGAATTTATAGCTGGAAATCTAGACGAATGGACTGTGTTGCTAGGAACATGGCTTGGAGGTTTATGTCAGCTCACGAACACTCAAGAATACAGTTCTCTTGAGCCTATTTTTAAACATGCAGTTACGATCTTTTTGAATTCGATTAGAAAAAAAGATTAGGGGGATAACAATGAAAATAGGTTTAATCGGTGACAGCTTAACAGAAGGTCGTCCAGGAGTTTCTTTCTTTAAAATTCTTCAAAAAAAATTTCCAGCCGATACATTTGTTAATCTTGGAAAGCCAGGGGAATCAGTAAAGAGTTTACATACAAGATTAACTACCTCAAATTTAGAAATGAATTTCGACCTTGCTTTCCTTTGGATCGGGGTGAATGATGTCTATTCCAAATTGCTGAACGTTCAAGCACAGCCTGTAGCAAAAGACCATGAAGAATTTAGAGATTACTTTAATCAAGTTTTAGATATAATTATTAAAACTTGTAATCATGTGATTACAGTATCACCAGCATTAGTGGGTGAAAATTTAAAGAATGCATCGAATAAAGAAATTAAGGATTTGTCTGCCATTATCCAAACAATATCTAGTAAACATCCAAATGTAAGTTTTTTTAATATGCAAGCCGTGTTTGAAAAACATCTTGCTGAAGTTACTTGTTCTGATTATATAAGCACCAATGTTATGAGAGTAATGATGGATGTTTTATTCTATAAGAATCCAACTCGAATCGACCAGCTATCCAAAAAGCGGGGACTTCATTTTACATTAGATGGCATTCATTTAAATAGTACTGGCGCTGCAATCGTAGCAGATCAATATGCATCATTGATAGAAAGACTGATATACGATAATAATAAAGCCATAGAATAGGTATAACATCGTTGAAATGTATTCCATTAATGTAGGATTATTGGTGAATGGTTTACCACGAAGGTACTATTTCAAAGCATAATTTAAAATGGGGAACTTTTGAATGTAGAATAATATGCTTTGTAAAAGGATAATTAAACGGAAACAAACTTGACGTTCTAGCTGCTATTAAGGCGGCTTTTTTTGTACTAAAAAAGGTCACTTTAGGTAGGAAGGTATTTTGGAGTTATGTCCCGAATCTAGTAATATATTCTTTAAATTTGATTTAGGAGAGTAATAATGACTCAAAATGGTATTGTTTTAGTTGTAAGTGTATCAATAATCAAAAATAATGAAGTTTTACTTATTAAGGAAAATAAACCTAATGTAAAGAATAAGTGGAATTTTCCATCTGGACGTATTGAAGAAGGGGAAGATATTCTTTTTGCTGCCTGTAGGGAAGTGAAGGAAGAAACAGGTTATGATGTGGAACTATCGAAAACGACAGGAATATATAATTTTAATAGTAGTACAAATCATCAAGTAATATTATTTCATTTTGTAGGTGAAATTATCGGTGGTTCATTGAAGATAGAAGAAACTGAAATAATAGATAGTAAATGGATTCCTGTAAATGAACTTTTGGAATGGGAAAATCATGAACTTCGAAACCCTGATGTAATAAAACAAATTACAGAAGCATTGATAAGACAAACGTTTTATCCGATAACTATGTTTCAGAAACAATTAAGTATTTGAATATTATTTTCATAGTTAAATTTTATAACAGTGTGCTACTCTATTTTTGAATTAGAACCAAAAATGATGTGAAGGGAAATAAATCTCCTCTAAAAAATAGAATAGTTGATCTAAGGGTGATTAGTTAGATGTAGTAGAGTAACTAAAAGTGGCTTAGGAGGGATCATGTTGTTGATTTCTGAATTAAATAAGAGTGATTTTTATAAGTGCAATGGCTTGGTGAATGAAAAAGGACATATGGAAGTTAAAGCAGTAATTGAAGGAGTTAATCCTGGTCGTATCTTTGTGGATAATCTTGTTTCTCCAAATTCCGGACTTATTTGGTTAGGTAATAATGATGGATTTTTCTTTATTGGAAAGGAAGATAATGAGGGATTTAATAGTGAGATTAATAACTTCATTGATAAAGTAATCGTACCAGAAGCTAAGAAAGTCGGATTAAATTGGTTTGAAGGGATTGGTAATCACCAAAAATGGAATAAAATTATTGAAAAGATATTTGAACATCGTAAATTAGGAAGTTGGAATCAAAGAGTGTATATGCTCGAAAACTATAATGGTAGCGATGAACCAATGATTGAACAGGGGTATAGTGTCCTGAAAATTAGTAAAACTCTCTACAAAAATAATGAAAATTCATTAATAAACATTGATTTTTTACACTCCAAAGTTTCAGAGTTTTGGTCTTCAGCCGATCTTTTCTTTAACGATGGAATTGGTTATTGTATCGTTCATAATAATAAAATTGTTTGTATTTGTTTTTCAGGTTTTGCTGCTGGAAATGTACATTGTATAGATATTGAAACTTTAGAGGATTATCGAGGAAAAAAATTAGCACAAAAGGTAGCGCATCGTTTTGTAAAAGATTGTTTAGAAAATGATAAGGTTCCTTATTGGGATTGTATGGAAGTAAACAAGCCATCTATTGCAGTTGCAGAAAATATTGGGTTTACAAATGTATTTAATTATGTAGGATATGACTTCCCATTTGAATAATTTTTTTGAATGTTTTTATAATACAAACCTACTTTTTTTGTTTAACTATAGTAAGTTATTGAAAATATGTCATTGATAATAATCAAATACAGATTATTACTAAAAATAAGAACGGTTTCTTGGGACCTAAAGGGGAGGGCATAAATTGAAGTTATACGGTGAATTTACCAAAGATGATTGGTTAGAAGTACTAGAAATAACCGAAGAAGACGTTCCAAAGTCATTCGTATTGCATGGTGAATGGGAGCATGAAATGAACATTACTTCATGGAAAAAGATTTTAGAACAAGATCAATGGATACCAAGCTGGAACGCTATTATCGGTAGGTATAATAACCAAAAGATAGGATTTGCTAATGTGTTTGGAGGGCCAATTGCAGCATCTATTGTCCATCGATTTGCTATCCTTGGGACTAATAATTTTATTCAGACCGGTTATTTTGGTGGTTTATCACATGATATCGGATATGGGGACATTTTAATTGTTACTGCTGCTGAAATGGAAGATGGTGTTTCTCATTGGTACCTTCCTAATGAAAAAACGGTTCATGCAGATAATAGCCTAGTAGAGGAAGCTGTTAAATACTGTGAGGATAAAGGCTATAAATATGTCAAAGGGACAGTCTTCACAACAGGGGCTATAATGGCAGAAACTAGTGATATGGTCCAAGG
This sequence comes from Heyndrickxia sp. NPDC080065, assembly GCF_050281185.1. Taxonomy (NCBI): domain Bacteria; kingdom Bacillati; phylum Bacillota; class Bacilli; order Caryophanales; family Bacillaceae; genus Heyndrickxia; species Heyndrickxia sp. NPDC080065. Next base: position 25,766 of record NZ_JBNNWS010000010.1, read on the forward strand.
GTGGGCTAATAACGGTCATTTTGGAGTAGATATGGAAACAGCTACAACTTTTGCAGTTGCAAAAAAATTTAATAAAAGAGCAATAGGTTTACTTAATTTATCTGATCACATTATTAAAGGTGACACGTTCTATACAAGCAATAAAGAAAGAGATGAACTTGAAGAAAGAACTGATGAAAGAATAAGAGAAATCGCTCTCCATATTTCAAACCTGGAATAATACCTCCTCTAGCGAAAAGTATGATCGTGGTCAGCATAGGAGAGGTATGGTTTCCTTCCTTGAACAAAAAGGGAAGATAATATTCATCAAAGAAAAGGAGTGATTTTCGCCATTGTTCAAAAAGATTTAAAGTACTGGGATCACACGGGTTAGGCTTAAAAGGTTTAGGAAGAGCACCTGGACCTTGTGTTCCAGCTACTGAGTAGTGAAGATAAAACAGATCGTTATAATAAAATTGTGGATAAAACGCTAGCCCTAGCAATCCCCGTTCATCATATCCACGACCTGAAACACCTGGTTCAGAAGTACCTAATTTTATGACTCACGGTCGAATATCTAAAAAAGTCCTTAAACTCCCGTTTCCTATGTAAAAGATCTCTCCTCCTGGGTTGCTATAAATAAACTTTCAATAGAGTCGCCTGGAAGTATAGTCGATTTCAAAACAGTGGGTAAATTTATCTTTCTAACAATGGGACGTAAACTAACCTTAAGTTTTATCAACTAATTTCTCACCCTATTCTTATTGTTTACTTTTATAAAAATATGATTAGAACTGTTCTATTAGTATACAAATTAGGGCAGGGGAATTACCTTTAAATATTGGTCCTTTTTTGGTAGGGCTTCATGTGGGTATTAATATGGACATATCGAAAACTGTTTTTATTAGTCACCGGAATTGTAGATGGTGTCTTTGCATTTAAACAAGCAGGATTAAAGCGCTTTTTATTGCACTTCTTATTAAGCTCTAACGGGTATATTAGTTGAAATAAGAAAGTTATTTCATTTCTGGAAGCGTATTGTCAAATATAGCCTCTTTATTTAAGTTATCGAGTTAAAGTCAATGAGTTTCCACTTGCATGTTTATTATTCGTCTCGATTTGCTTTCTCAATATTGCATCAAATACAACAATAGTATATTGTTGTATTCGGTTTTATGGTTCGTTAACTAAAGCCATTTGACTGATTAATGGAGGTATTTGATTGAATGAATAAACATGAACAACTAAAGATAATCAAAGAAGATTTTATTAATTGTCAAAAAGTACTATTGGCGATTGGTGATGAAACACGTCAATCTATCTTGTTAGTTTTAATGGGAACCGATTGTAAAACAGGATTGCGTGTAGGTGAAATCACAGAACAAACACATCTTTCTCGTCCGGCTGTGTCTCATCATCTTAAGATTTTGAGAGATGCAGGTGTTATTTTAATGCGTAAAGAGGGCACAAAAAATTTTTACTATATAAATGTTCGTACAAAATTAGGTTTATTGAAAAATCTAGTGTTGGATATCGAAAAATTTATGCAGTTTTATGAAGTTATGTAATATAACATACGTGATTTGGAGGTATTGGCAATGAAAGCAATGGTTATTGATGGGGATGGAAAAGTCCCAATACATTTGGCGGAAATGCCCCTACCTGAAATTAGAGAATATGAGGTACTCGCAGAAATTCATGCAGCTAGTATTAATCCTATTGATTTTAAGATACGTGATGGAAAAGTGAAATTATTAATTAACTATAAAATGCCACTTATTCTTGGGAATGACTTTTCTGGTGTCGTTGCAAAGGTTGGAGCAAAAGTGAATCGTTTTAAAGTTGGAGATGAAATATATGGACGCCCACGTAAGAGTAGCATCGGTACTTTTGCAGAATATATCTCAATTCATGAAAATGATATAGCCTTAAAACCTAAAAATTTGAGTTTTGAGGAAGCAGCATCGATTCCACTAGTTGGGCTAACCGCATATCAAGCCTTACATGACATACTGCAATTACAAAAAGGACAAAAGATTTTGATTCAAGCTGGGGCTGGAGGTGTAGGTACCTTTGCTATTCAACTCGCAAAATTAATGGGTGCTACTGTTGCAACGACTACCAGTGAAGCAGGTACGGTATTAGTAAAATCTCTTGGTACAGATGAAATTATAAATTACAAAACAGAAAAATTTGAAGATAAACTGAGAAATTATGATGCAGTTTTTGATACACTCGGGGGTAAGGTACTCGAAAAATCATTCAATGTTTTAAAAAGCGGGGGGAGAATTGTTTCCGTTTCTGGATTACCAAATGCTCGTTTTGCTAAAGAGTATGGTTTAGGATTCTTTAAAAGGATGATTTTTTCTGCAGCAAGTTATAAACTTACTACACTTGAAAATAGGCATAATGTTCATTATACGTTTTTGTTTATGAAGCCAAATGGAGATCAATTAAGCACTATTGCAAACTTTATTGAATCTGGAAAAATAAATCCTGTAATTGATAGAGTTTTTTCTTTTAAAGATACTCAAAAAGCGATGGAGTATTCGGAATTAGGAAGGGCTAAAGGAAAAATAATTGTAAAAATTAGATAGTTATTAAACCAAGTGTAAACACCGAAGAAAGTAAAATGTAGAAATACAAAATAGATTTCTAATTGCATCCTTACTATTTTTTTATTTTAAATTTATTTTGTGAAATTGGGCTTTATAATATTGAAATTTCTTTACCGTTGTAAATCCTTACTTAAATGAATCTCCCTCAAAAAAAATCTAAGTTTGTGGAGAAATGTATATAAACAATAGGGGCTTTAGTAAAACAACAATTGGACTGCTGTTTTTGCAGTCCTTTTCATTTGTTGGTATTTTACTAATGATAGGTTAGTAGGATAAGTGGAAGTAATCCTTTAAACCATTTTACATTAATTTGTGGAATTGAAATGGTAAAAGCACCATATAAAACTAATGAAAGGAGGAAAGTATAAAATGCATATAAACAAATATTTCCGTGCGAATGCGAGTATGGTTTACATTATGACTAATAATGAATCAATGAATCAAATCATTGCCTTTTACAGGGATATGAATGGAATGCTTACCTTTGTCGGTTCCTACCCCACTTATGGCAAAGGTACCGGAACAAAGGAAGTCTCTACCGCAACAGCAAACGATGGTATCGATCCACTCACATCGCAAGGCGCCTTAACTTTGTCCCGTGATGGGCGTTTCTTGCTTGCAGTTAACGCAGGCAGCCATAGTATCAGCAGTTTCATCATTACTGACAGCGGTACACCCGTTCTCGTGGATGTCAAGCCATCAGGAGGTGCTCAGCCCAATACCGTAGATGTGTTTGGTAATCTTGTCTATGTTGCCAATGTAGGGAATGTGGCTAACAATTTCGCCTCCAATATCACTGGTTTTCGCATAGATAATAACGGACGCCTTACTCCTATTCCCAGATCCACTCATTCTCTCAGTACTTTCAATGCTCAGCCCGCTCAAGTTCTCTTCACTCGTGATGGTAGAAATATCCTTGTATCCGAGCTTACTTCAAACCATCTCAGTGTATTCCATGTAAATCAAAATGGTACGGTTACTGAACCAATCGTTAATGATTCTTATGGTCAAGGACCATTGGGTGCCTATTTTTTATCCTCTGGAATCCTCTTAGTTACTGAAGCAGATTCAAATGCTCTGTCATCCTATTCAATGAGTAATGACGGAATCCTTCATGTGATCAGTGGCTCTGTACCAAACGGATATAAAACAGCGTGCTGGGTTGTAACAACAAGGGATGAACGTTTTGCATACATTACCAATACCTTAAGCGGCACTATCTCCACCTATCGAATCGATCCTAATGGAGCACTATCGGTGGTAAGGCATATTACCAGTACACCGCCAGGTACAGCTCCAGGACTGCCGATGGATGTTGGAGTGAGTAAAGATGGACGGCATTTTTACACCCTTAATGGAAACCAGGGTACAGTCTCTGTATTTACTATTCAAGATGATGGAAGTTTGGTTAGATTGCAGGTTGCTGCTTGGACTAACTTTCCTTACTTTGGATCACAAGGGTTAGCTATTCTTTAATTTTATTAAGTAATTGGAAATATGTTGAAAATCATCACAAATGAGAATGTTCAAATGAAGATACACCATCTGATTATAAAATATTGAAGATAAAAAATGACAGATATGAATCTAACGAAATAGATCACACCTGTCATTTTTATTTCAAAAAGTCATTTTAAAATAACCCTAAATTACATATGATTCATATGATTTATGAAGATAACGTTCTATAAACTCAGCTAATCCATCATTTTCGTGGTGCCCTGTAACAAAATCAGCTGCAGCTTTAACTTCTTCGCTAGCGTTTCCCATTGCCACGCCAGTACCGACATGTCGAAGCATCTCTATATCATTGGGTCCGTCTCCTATGGCTACGACTTCGCTTGGGCTAATTCGAAATGAGTGAAGTAAGACTTTTATAGCTGACCATTTGGAAACATTAGGAGCAACCATTTCAAAACCGTTATTCCAATTGATGACTTCTGCTTCCTTTTTAAACAAAGCGGATAATTCAGGTCTTGGTGCACCTGTTAGAACACTATATTTAAGAACATGTTGATAATTTGCCTGTCTTAAATCTCCAATATAACGTGGAGGAATTTGCCCAACTTTTGTCCAATAATCGATTTCTTCATTTGTTTCCTTACAATAAACCCCATTTACTGTATGGATAATAACATTACAGGGATTTTCAGTGGTCAGATGGTGGAATCGTTCTTCGTTTAGTTGGACGGTTTTTATTTGCATAGCTCTTCCTGTCTTTGCATCGTGAATGGCGGCACCATTCAAACAAATCATTGGAGTTCGCAATCCAATTTCTTTATGGTAGGGAGCGGTTACTTCATAGTGACGACCAGTTGCTAGAAAAACCTTGACTCCTTGATTAATGAGCTTATAAATAGCTTCCATATTTCGGCGGGAAATGCTGTTTGAGGCTTTTAGTAGTGTACCATCCATATCAATAAATATTGCACGTACATTCATTTAAACTGCCTCCTCATTCTTTGATAAACCGATTATATCATCTGAATATTAAGGCCTTGTAAACTTAGTGTACAGATTAAATAAATTTTATTGAGAAGAGTTGAAGAGAGTATGTCGCAATTGACTTATATTGTGTAGGAAGAAATTAAGGATTTTGAGAGGTTAAATAACGGTGGAAGTTGGAAAAAAATAAAACCTTGAATAATAAAAAAAAGCTGCTAATCCAAATGATTAACAGCTAATACATTTATACTTCTTATTATTATTTTGCAGTTAATGTGTTTCAAATGTTACAGAAAAAATCCCTCTTCATTAAATTGCTTACTTTAGTATCTTAAAAAGATGTTTCTTTTATTGCAGGTGTATAAATTTTAAAAAGTCTATTATAAAGAATCATACTAATTAACGCACATACAAGTATAATACTAAAAACCCAAATAGGTGGGAACCACGCCGATAAGAATACTGTTACAGGTGCAAAAAATCTACCTATCGTAAATTGTAAATCAGAAGCGGCCATATATTGTCCTCTTGCATTTGTTGGTGCATAACTGCTAACAAAGTTATTTGTAACGGGTGATCGTACGATTTCACCAAGTGTAAAAATAATTGTAAATATAAACAGAATCCAAATGTTCGTTGTTAATCCAACAGCAAACATTCCGAATCCAGCTAAAATACATGAAAGGATGAACACATCTCGATCTTTCCATCCTTTTAACCATTTTGTTACAGGTAATACGCAGAAAACAAACATGAGACCATTTAATCCAAGGACCCATCCTAATACCTCAGTACTCTGAAGGGTTAACGACCAATTATTCCAACTAAAAAGAGTTTGTGATGGGACTTCATTCGTTACGTAAACTGCTAAATACAAATCCAATTGCAAAATTGTAATCGTGGAAAGTACTCCCGCTAAAATATACAGAACAAATATTTTATCCCGAAAGATCGTTCCATATCCACTCCATTGTTCTTTCATCATAGTTGATAGCTTAAACATTTTTTTAACCTTATTTTGAGTACGAGGCAAACTTTCGTGAATTTTCAGGTATATAATTATAGAGTAAAATAGCATGACGATTGTACAAGTCCATAGTAATTCACTTCTATAATGGAAGAAAAAGAATGCACCTAGTGCTGGCCCTAACACTGCACCAATATTATTTGTAGTTATAAAAGTAGCAAAAACTTGGCGTCGTTCTTTTTCGGGTACAAGATCAGCTACCATTGCCTGACTAGCAGGTCGATAAATTGCTTTTCCAAACCCAATAGCAATAAATGCAAAATAATTAATCCAAGGGGAGCTTGAGAAGGCAAAGATAGCAAACATAATGGTTTGAAAGGAAGCGCCTGCTAGCATAATAGGACGACGCCCCTGCTTATCCGCTAAATCCCCTCCAATCATGCTGCCTATAATACTTACTAACGGTGGAATCGTCATCAATAGTCCTGCAGTATGATTTCCTAATGCTTTGGCAAAATAGACCGTAATAAATGGAAAGTACATCCAATAAAATAGGTTAAACAATGTCTCGCCAAATAAACGAATTTTTAAATTAGTATCCCATAATTGGAACTTCAAAAAATACCCCTCCTGAAAAATTTGTCCCCGGCCAGGTATTCATATCATAAGAGATCAACAAAAAAATATATAGACTTATATATTTTTTTGTTTTATACTAATAATATGAATATTGGGGATACTAACGTCCTAATTTGGATGCTTCACAAAGAGAACGTATGTTCGTGCAACTAAAACTGCTAACCTAAAAGTCTAATTATCTAGACTTTTGGGTCAGCAGTTTTTTTATACGGTCTGTTAAAGCCATTTGATGATTTATTATGGATCTTTTCTTAAACTTTGTTGTTTTTGAATCGAAAATCTTAATCATCAGTATCAAAACATTTAAGAAGAAGCACTTTTCTAAGAAAAGATGCTCCGAAACCAAATGATGTTAGGATTTTACACTTTGTACGAAAAAGCAACATTCTTTGCGAAAATAGCCTTTATTATTCAACTAACTTACTGTTGCAGAATTGTTAAACAATCCTATTCAGGACATACCTCTGTAAATGATGAATAAAGTGTAATAAGAGATTTTCTAAAAATGGATGGTGAATCTTTTGAGCGAATTGAAGAAAATTACTATGAGGTTAATTGAAATCGTTACAATCTTAGTAATCGGATTGCTATTCACAATAAATATTTTAAAACCTACTTATGAGGGCTTTGGAATTCAATTTATAGGAAATGTATGGATAAACTGGTTTGCAGTTTCTTATATTCTATTTGTCATCTACACTTTAATACTTGGATTGTTTATATTTAAGGGAAGTATACTCTTTAATTTTCGACTAAAATCTGCACTTTTTTGGCTATTTTTTATTGTCTCAAATTATGTAGTCTTTATCCCTTTTATAATGGGTGAAAATCCGTTTTAAACTTTAAAATATTATAAGATGTTCCGGGTTCTTAATTACAAAAGAGAATATACAATGGCTGCATGAAGCAGTCATTTTTCCTTCGCTCAAAAATCAAAAATGAAATTTAACAGTGCCTATAAAAAAATGTTTCCTTAGTATGATGAAACTTCTATTGGACTAAAAGAAAAAGGGTTTTGAGTATAAATAATAGAAATATATATAAATATGATTTTTTATCAAAAGTTCAACATTTTCCCACGTTTTTTATGGTGAAAAAAATAAACATCACAGTGGGAAAATGAGCATTGATGGAAAAGGAGAGATGCCCATATGACACTTAAACTTCAGATGGATTTTGGAAAAAGGTATACATCCAATTAGAGATTGAAGTTGAAGAAAGAAATGAACTTGTTGATGATGAGCCGTGCTACATTCAAACTTTTAATGTATAGGAACCTTAGGAGGAATAACTGTTTTGGAAACGAACTATGAGAAAATTGCATACGTATGGAATGAACCGAAAGAAAAGGTAATGGTACCTAAACGTTGTCAATTCAAAAAAATGACAACGGATTTAGAAGAGGAATTTAAAAAGGCAATTAGCCAAATCATAATCAATTCATTAGATAGAGTGGATAAAAAACATAATAATGATGAAAATCGTGACGAATTTGTTGAATCTATTTTTCAGGTGGATGAACAATACTTTGAATATAAAAAGGACTGGTGGGAACTGGCATACGTTGATGGAGAATTAGTTGGAATGATACAGCCTGTTGTTTTTAAAGGCGCAGAGAAGGATGGGTTAATGGAAGGAACTATTCACTATATTGGCATACTACCGGAATTTAGAGGAAGAGGTTTAATTAATGATTTGTTGTTAAGGACAACGAGAGTCTTACAAGATATTGGAGTTTGGAGGATTTTTGCTGATACAGATGTTGAAAATGTCCCAATGCAAAAAGCGTTTGAAAAAGCAGGATATGAAAAATGGAAATAATATAAGCATAATGAAATGAGGGTCCTTAATGAAAACGATTGGACTAATCGGTGGAATGAGCTGGGAGTCTACAGTAGAGTATTATCGAATCATTAATGAAGAAGTAAAGAACAAATTAGGTGGATTACATTCAGCAAAATGTATATTATATAGTGTTGATTTTGAAGTAGTTGAACGATATCAAGCGAACGGGGATTGGAGAAAAGCTGGCCAGCTCTTAGGGGATGCAGCACAGTCTTTGGAAAAATCGGGAGCTGACTTTATTGTCATTTGTACCAATACAATGCATAAAGTAGTGGCCGATATTAATAAAAAAATTAGCATTCCAATTCTACATATTGCTGATGCAACAGCAAACCAAATTATAGAAGCTGAAGTCCGTACGGTAGGGTTATTGGGCACTAAATACACGATGGAGCAAGATTTTTATAAAGAGCGAATTGAATCAAATGGAATAAAAGTTTTAGTTCCTAATACTACGGAAAGAGAGCTAGTAAATAAAGTGATTTATGACGAACTCTGTCTTGGGGAAATAAACCCATCTTCAAGAGATTATTATAAAAAAGTGATCCAAAACTTGGTGGATCGTGGTGCAGAAGGAATTATCTTAGGATGTACTGAAGTTGGTTTGTTAGTAAAGCAAGAGGATGCAGAGGCACCAATATTCGATACGACTTTGATTCATGCTATTGAATCAGTGAATTTTGCTCTAAAAAGCTAGTATCGTTACTAAATTAGGAGTGTAGAAATGTGATGAATAGTCCGATAAATAACCAAATTAACACAATTTTTGTACATGCTAGTGATTTAAAAAAATCTGTCCAATGGTATTCTAAATTACTTGGTCAAGAATATGATCCAACAGAAGTATCCAATCCAGTATATAATATCAAAATCAATCATCATACTGGATTAACATTGGATGCTGGTCCTGAAGGAGTAACGAAACAGCCTAATACTTCTTCTTATCCATTATTTAATTTTCATACAAATGATATTCATCGTTCATATGATTATGTTAGGCAGTTAGACTATAAAATTGAATCTGACATTGTACATTTTCCAGACTTTTCATTTTTTACAATCAGTGATCCGGATCGAAATATTATTATGATTTGTACAGGATAACAAATTTAACAATGATGCCTATTTCAAGCCAATAGATAGCTTTATCCCGATTTCTGACCTATTATGGTGTGGGATAAAATGAAACAAATACATGATAATATAGATTTGTTCATGAAGGTAAAAAGTAAAATTATAAAAGTTAAGATATAAATAAACTAGTATACTTTAATTATGCTAAAACGGCAGCGATTTCGCTGCCGTTTTTTTGTCTCTATTGAAACATAAATATTTTAGGAAAGATCAAGGAATTTTGTAATGAGGATGAAAAACATAAAAATTATCCTAGTAACTCAAACTATTTACAACATACCAACGTCTATTCTATGTAACAGCCTATGACAAACTTCATTTGAAAAGGAGCTCTTTCATGTAATGAAGAAAAAAGAAGTACATGCATTATTCGTCACATGTGTTACTGAGCACAAGGAGGATTTCTATCGGCTCGCTTATAGTTATGTGAAAAATCAGGAGGATGCATTAGATATCGTACAAGAATCAATAAAAAAAGCACTAATATCTATCGAATCAATTAAGGATCCACATTCAATAAAAAGCTGGTTTTATAAAATTGTCGTTCGCACTTCGATTGATTTTTTAAGAAGTCAAAAAAAGCATCTTTATATGGATAATCAGACAATTGACTTTTTGAGCCATGGAAAAGAGGAAGTATATGAAGATATTGATCTTCATAAAGCTTTAGATCAGTTGCCGATTCAGTATAAAACTGTTATCATTTTACGATTTTTTGAAGACTTAAAGATTGAAGATATTGCTGAAATTGTAGATGAAAACATTAATACAGTTAAAACACGTCTATATAGGGGATTAAAGTTATTGCGCATTACAATTAATAAGGGGGATGTCGAATAGTGGATAAAAAATTAGAAGCATTAAAAAGGGATTATGAAAATGTCCCAATTCCAAAAGAATTAGATGAAATAATAACAAAGGCACTCCAACCAACACGAAAAACGAAACGTATCTATATATGGCCTGCTAGTGTCGCAGCAGCAGCCATCCTATTTACAGCAATCGTTAATTTTAGTCCAGATGCAGCACGGGCAATGTCTAAAATTCCAGTTGTAAAAGAGATTGTTAAGGTGATCACGTTTAAGGAGTTTAAAGAAGAAAGGAATAGATCGAGTATAGATGTCAAAACTCCAGCTATTTCAGGTCTTGAAAATAAAACATTGGAAGAAAACATAAATAAGAAGTATTTGGATGAAAGCAAGAACTTATATAAAGAATTTACGAAAAAAGGGAAAAAAGGTCATTTTTCTATCTATAGTGATTATGATGTCGTAGCAGAAACACCTGTCATTCTAGCCGTACGTCGGGATATTGAAAAGATACAAGCCTCAGGGTATGTTCAAAGGAAATTCGTTACAATTGACAAACAGAATCAAGTGTTGTTAACACTAAAAGGCTTATTTAAAGATGATCGATATATAAAAGTAATTAGTGAAAACATTAAGGAACAAATGAAACAGCAGATGAAGATAGATCCGAATAAAATTTATTGGATTACTAATGAGGATATCGAGCCCTTTAAGCAAATTAGACCAAATCAGCAGTTTTATATCAATAAAAATCATAAATTGGTGATTTCCTTTGATGAATATGAAGTAGCGCCAGGATTTATGGGAGCAGTTGAATTTGAAATTCCAACGAAAATCATCTCAAAGCTTCTTGTAGGAGATAGATACGTATATTGATGACTGTTCAAAAAGATTGTAGCTATTTCTTTAAAGGTTTACTTTTGTAACTTTATTGTCACCAAACATACGAAAAAGTTAATCATAATATTAAATGGAATTGAAAATTTTAAAATGTAACGCTAAGAATAAAACCATGTATATCAATGTGAAAAAGGAAGTCCATGGGATGTTCCATGGATTTTTCTTTTTAACCTGAATCAATATCAAAAAAATTTTTTTCTTTGAAACTAAATGATTAAGTGATTACGTCTATTAACGGAAAGAAAAAATAAGTAGTTTTCAATGAAGTAACATCTCCAGACACCAAGAGGTATTTGCAGATAGAAGGAGGTTTTTATGCATGGCAAAGAATCAACGCTATATTCCTGGATTAGATGGACTTCGAGCTTTCGCTGTCCTTTCTGTTATTGCTTACCATTTCAGCTTTAGCTGGGCAAGAGGGGGATTCTTGGGAGTTGACATCTTTTTTGTTTTATCAGGTTATTTAATCACATCTATTATTTTACCGGCACAAGGAAATCAAATTGAACTGAATTTACGCGATTTTTGGATTAGTCGTGTTCGAAGATTATTACCTGCAGCCTATGTAATGATTATTACTACATTCGTATGGGTTGTATTGTTTAATCGAGAATTATTAAATACCATACGTGGGGATGCTATTTCTTCTATTTTTTATACGAGCAATTGGTGGTTTATCTTTCATAAACTTTCTTACTTTGATAGTTTTGGATCACCTTCACCATTAAAGAATTTATGGTCTTTAGCTATAGAAGAACAGTTTTACATCGTATGGCCTATTGTATTAATTATGGGATTCTATTTTTTAAAAAAACGAAGCAAATTTTCATTCATTGTTCTTATTGGTGTGTTAGTTTCGGCAATAACAATGGCTCTGCTGTATGAACCAGGTAAAGATCCTAGCCGTGTATATTATGGGACAGATACACGTTCATTTGAGTTACTTACCGGATGTTTATTAGCTCTTGTTTGGCCAATGAAAAGACTTTCGTCAAAAAATCTTTCTACGAAATTAGGAAACTTATTAAATGTAACGAGTTTCATAACTTTCGGTATTCTTATTCTTTCTGTATTAACATTAAACGAATATCAATCGTTCCTATATAGAGGAGGCATGTTACTAGTAGGTTTAAATACGGCCATACTGATCGGATGTATTTGCCATCCAAGCAGTTTTTTAGGAAATCTGCTCTCATGGAAACCTCTTCGCTGGATAGGTACAAGATCGTATGGAATCTATCTTTGGCATTATCCTGTCATAGTGTTAAGTACTCCTGTCCATGAAATAGGAAATCCTGTATACTGGCATGTTGGCCTACAATTAGTTTTTATATTAATTATCGCTGAACTTTCATATCGTTTTATTGAAATGCCCATTCGCAAACAAGGATTCCGATTATTTTTTAAACAGTATCTCTATATAAATTTTAGAAACTGGAGAACTGTTCCCTATATGAAAAAAACAACAACCATACTTTCAATGCTCGTTCTTCTTATATTTACGGCTGGGATTACGGGTTTTGCAGAAAGCAAAGATCAAAAGAATGACAAAGAAACGCCAACAGAAATCAAAATAAGTAATGACGAGGAGTTACCTTCTAGTCAAAATGGTGATCACCTTTCTAAACATAAAAAAGAAAAGAAAGTAACGGAGAATATAGCTTTAGAGAAAGATGAAAAGACGGGGCAAGATGAAAAAGCAGCTAAAGATGAAAAACATATACTAAATAATAATGTAGAAGAGCAGCCTAAACATGAAGTAAGACCTAAAACAGAACAAAATAAAGAAAAACAAAAGGTGAAAAAAGAAACGTCTGAAAACGAGAAAAAGGCAAATTCAAACTCTTCATCCGCCTATAAGAATGGTGAAGGTATGTTGGCTATCGGGGACTCAGTTATGCTGGATATTGCATCAAGTTTGCATAAAAGATATCCAAACATCACGATAGATGCAAAAATTGGAAGGCAGGTATTCCAAGCAGCTCAACTTGCACCTGCTTATGCAAATTTTAATCGTCCAAATAATATAGTCATTATTGAGTTAGGTACAAATGGGTATTTCGCAAATGCTCAGTTGGATTCACTACTTGGATCTTTTTCGAAAGCACAAATATTTTTAGTGAACACACGTGTACCACGTCCATGGGAAAGCAATGTGAATCGTGCTTTAGCCAACAAAGCTTACGAGAATAAACATATCACATTGGTAGATTGGCATTCTATTGCAATTAATCATCCAGAATATTTCTCTCCTGACGGTGTCCATTTAGTGCCTATAGGGATTGAAGCTTTAACATCTTTAATCCAACGAACGATAACTAATCAATTAAGTCTAAAATAATAAGAAAGATTAGTAGGTCAGGATAATTTGAGAAGGAAAACGAAGATGAAAAAGAATCTTTAAAAAAGTGAATACAATATTTTTTGATATAAAAACCTAATTTCTCGATCAGTTTTAATAGAGAAGTTAGGTTTTTTATATTCTTGTGCTTAATTATTTGATTGATAAAGGAGTTTCATAATTTCAAAGTGAATAATATAAATAGATAAAAAAATAGAGTCAGTAAATTTTCAATGCTGAGTAGTTTATCAAGAAAGGCTTCTTGTTTGAAAGGATAACACAAAAATTGACTATACTTTATGGATAAATTGTTTGGAGGAAATAATAAATGAATAAAGGATTGTCTCATTCACTACAAATATTCCCTACTCCTAATCTTCAAAAAACAGCTAATTATTATGAGCAATTAGGTTTTAAAGCTGTTTTTTATCTTGAGTCGTTAGAACCACATATATGTCTCTATCGCGATATGCTAGAAATAGTGTTGACTCAATCGAATAATAAGGTCTTAATCCCTAACAGGATTCAACATGGATATGGTTATGACGCTTACTTTATTTCGGAATCACAAGAAGAAATTGAAAAGGAATTTACATCATTAGGAGTGAAGATCATACGTTCACTTACCTCGACTGATTATAATAATAAAGAATTTGTCTTTGAGGATATTGATGGAAGATGGATAGCAGTGGGAAATAAAGAATCATAAGAGGAAGATAAATATTCGTGGACTTCCTCCTATGCTTAGTTTTTATAATGTAGGTAATGAACAAATAATTAAAAATGGCGAGGTGAAGAAATGAAAACTAACAAATTTCATGAAACACAGACTGAGGATGATCAGCATGTCGATGATGAAAAGCTATTTTCACCATTAGAGGATTTGCAGCGAATTGAAGGGCTGGTACCTAAAAGGAACAGTTTTCAATTAAGTACTCTTCCAAAAGGTATTCAAATAATTGGTTATATGATGTTTGGTTGTATGTTTATGCTTGTATTGGTAGTCATTTTTATAAATATTTTTAGCTAACGCCTTTTGAGAGGAGATGTTTGTAGATGTTAGGTTCGTTTCAAGCTGTTTTTATCGATCGAGATGGAACGATTGGAGGTGGCGACAACGTCGTTTATCCTGGAGATTTTGAATTGTTCCCTTATGCTTTAGATGCAATTAAGCAATTAAAACGTTCAAATATAAAGGTCTTTTCTTTTACGAATCAACCGGGAATTGGAAAAAGGGGGGCGACTAAAGAGGATTTTGAAATTGAACTTACTAGATTAGGCTTTGATAAAGTGTATATTTGTCCACATCAACATGGTGAAGGCTGTCATTGTAGGAAGCCTTCTGCAGGAATGTTATTAAAGGCTGCCAGAGAAAATCACTTAGATTTAAGTCGTTGTGTTGTTATCGGAGATCGATGGACTGATTTACTTGCTGCTGATGAGGCGGGATGCAGCAAGATTTTAGTAAAAACTGGTGCTGGCAAAGATGAGTGGAATAAATACATAAATAACGAATTCTTTGGACATTGGGCAGAAGTGACTCCCGATTATATAGCAAGTGATTTGGGAGATGCGGTTAATTGGTTGCTTTTTTTTGATAAGGGAAAGTACAAATGAGTTTTATTGGCATTCATTGAAAAAAATCATCAAAAAGGGACATTTGTCCTTTCTCAGCTCCTCACTCCTGTATTTTAATAAGTAAAGATTCTTTTTTGTGAAATTCTTATTTAAAAAAGGAGAGAGTATGAGTGAAAGGAATTATATTTTCGATTATTGCTGGGGTGCTTATTTCTCTACAAGGTGTGTTTAACTCAAGAATGAGTGAGATAATAAGTCCGTGGCATATTACGACGATTGTTCATCTCGTCGGTTTTATTTTTTCTATCTTCCTTTATTCGTTTATAAGGGATGGAAGACCGAAAGGTTTTCGAGAGGTTCCTATTTTATATTTGTTTGGAGGAATGTTTGGTGTTGTGATTGTATTTGGGGAAATGACAGCCATTAATCATCTGGGTATGTCATTTGGTATTGCAACTCTGTTAATTGCTCAGCTGCTTTGCGCCTTTCTCGTGGATGCAAAAGGACTATTCGGTATGATGAGGAATCGGGTGACAAATCAACAAATGATAGGAATGACTATGATGATAGCAGGTATAATCATATTTAAACTGTAAAAAGGTGATAAAGTATGAAACAAATAAATGATCAGTCCCTGCTCCTGTATTATTTAAACCGATACGAGTTGGGTGCGATTTTTTCAGATGAAGTAAAGAAAAACTTATCACTCTATCAATTTCATAGCGGAGAAATTCTTTGTTCAAAAGGAGACACTATTGAACGGATGTTTTTCATCGTAAAGGGAAAGGTTAAAATTTTCACGACATCTATAGAAGGAAAGACACTAATTGTCCGTTTCAAAACTCCGTTGTCTATAATTGGAGATGTAGAATATGTAAAGAGAACGAATATATTTAACACTGTTGAGGCAGTTACTGAAGGTGTGGCAATCGGAGTGCGTTTTGAAGACTTAAGAAAGATGGAAACGAATCAAATTGAGTTATTGCAATTTTTATTAGAAATTGTTACCCAAAAATTTTATACAGAATCCCATGCTACAAGTTTGAATATGCTATATTCTGTTGAGGTTCGTCTTGCAAGTTATCTCTTGTCTCTTTCTTCGGATGGAGAAGGCTCTATGTTTCATAAAGAAATGAGAACGTCAACTATAACAGAAATAGCAGACCTTATTGGAACAAGCTATCGTCATTTAAATCGAGTCATACAAAAACTATGTATGGAAGAAATTATTCAACGAAAAAAAGGAACCCTTTATATTAAGGATTTGCCAAGACTGCGTGAAAGGGCTGCCGGAAATATATATGAATAAGTGAGGGGATTAAATATTATGCAGGGAATCTTATTTGCCATTATTGCCGGCGTTTTTATAAGTCTTCAAACTGTCTTTAACACGAAGGTGAGTGAAAAGGTCGGGTTATGGGCTACTACCGTTCTTGTTCTTGGGCTAGGTTTTTTTACATCACTTCCACTCTTTATCATTATAGACGGTACTAACTTACTAGATATCGGACACATGAACAAGATCTATCTATTAAGCGGTGTCTTCGGGGTCATACTAGTCTACTGCATTATGCAAGCTATTCGACATCTTGGACCCGCTTACGCCGTATCTATTATTCTTGTTGCTCAGCTTACATTAGCCGTTTTCATTGACACATTTGGCTGGTTCGACTTTATCCCTATTCCTTTTTCTTTAAACAAATTCCTTGGCCTCGGAATAATGATTGCAGGGATCATTGTGTTTAAATTGAAGCCATCGTTAATTCTGAAAGAAGAAGTTAAAGAAAAGAATAAAGGACTGTAAGGTCTAAAAGTGTTTAACAGTTTTTTAAATCAAGTAGTAGAACTCAACAATTACAGGACTTGTATAGATTCTCGAGCGGAAAAAACTTAATTGTCTTCTACTTGTCGTCAAAAAGCAAAGTTTCTAGATGATCAGTTTACCCAAAAAATTATGAAGGATATTATAATGGGATCTAATTCCCTTGATTATGAAATTAAATGAAAATTCATGGAGTGAATTTTCGAAAATTTGGATCATAATGTCAACAAATTAATTGTTGGCTTTTTTTTGATGATTATTGAGGAGTTTGTAACAAACTTATTTTTGAATCGTCATATTATATAACAGGAAAGTAGGAGCTGTGATACACAAAAAATATAAAGGAAGTGGGCTAATGTTTTGGTTTATTATTATTTCTGTTTTAGTGGTTATTACATTTGCATCACTGATTGAAAGAAAACGGAAGAAAATCAATAATCATCCCCTTAAATTAACCCATCCAAATGCTAAACCAGGAGATAGTTCCAACTATTTGATGGGGGATAATAGACATACTGATGGAGTTCAATAGTTATAATGAATTATTAATCAAAAACAATTAATGACCACCTATCAACTAAATTGTTAGGTGGTTACTTCATTTGTAGAAATAAAATTAAATATCTATATTATTTCTACGCAGATACAAAGGTAGAAAGAATACTTTTCTTTCGTCGTTATCACTCCGGCATAGCTACATTTGTAATGCTTTAGACTTTTCGTTAAAATACTATGAAAATAAAAAAATAACGGAATATTTTGATTGATTCAACGTGATCTTAGCGGTAGTATTATAATAGTAATTTTATCTAAAAAAACTAAAAAAAGGAATGAAGGGAATGCGAATATAAAATACCTTTTAAAGCTTTCCACTTAATTCATATTATTATAGTGATAGTAAGTTTCTTGGTTATCTTATTTAGAGAACTGGTACGCGACGAGTTCTACAACTTGGGTCGGATCTATGCTGGGTATGTTTTTCCGTTTATGTTCCAGTCACAATAATACAGAGCTAACATCATATTGTTTTAATTTTTAACAGAGCTAAGAAAGATTTATCTTAGTTCTTTTTTTAAAAACTTCATTAGTAGGGGGGAAATAATGTCTATACTTAAAGTTGATAGTATACAAAAATCCTATGGACGGGAATTAGTGCTTGATAACATTTCTTTTGAGATACTGAATCCACAAATCGTTGCGCTTGTAGGACCAAATGGATCTGGCAAGTCAACCTTATTGAATATTATTACCAATATACTCCAACCGGATAATGGGGAAATAAGAATTTTTGATAAACCGAATTCAGATCCTAATATTTTTAAAGAAACTTCTTTTATGCAGGATCATTCAGTTTTATATGATTATTTAACAGGGTATGATCATCTACAGTTTATAGCAGAGGTACAATCATTACCGAAAGAAAGAATTATAGAAACTGCTAGATTGATAGGGAATGAATCTTATTTAAACAAAAAGGTAAAAAATTATTCATTAGGAATGAAACAACATCTTCTTCTTTCAATGGCTATCATAAATCAACCGAAACTTTTGATCTTAGATGAACCGTTAAATGGATTAGATCCAACAAGCTCCATTCGAGTAAGAGAACTTTTAATGGAGTTGTTAAAAAAAGGGACCACCATTTTACTTTCTTCACATAACCTTGGTGAAATTGATCGAGTTACTTCAAATATTTTATTTATAAAAAAAGGGCAACTAATCGAAGAAGATCTTTCCATGTTCGAAGAAACGGTTTATTCTTTCACTGTAGATAAGAAAAATCAAGCTGTTAAGCCGTTGTTGGAATGTCAAATCCAGGTGAAAATAGAAAATGATCGTTTAAGAATTCCAGTAAAGAATCACTCCCTTCAAGAGATATTGATGATCCTCCATGAGAATGGGGTTCAAGTAGTAGATATTGAGAAACGCGTGTCTGGCTCGGAAGATCGTTATCGGCAAATCTTTGGGGAGAAGGAGAAGAAAGATGAAGTTTTTTAAATTTGAACTTAAAAAAATTATTCGGCGAAAAAAAGTGATCCTTCTATTTCTTATTGTCCTTCTATTTGTCATAGGGGTATTGATTCGTAATATTCTCATGCAGGATAAAATCATAGAAAGGGCCTATATAAATCTTACTCCCCATCATCAAGAAGCCAATAATTTGCTTATACAATTGAAAGCAAAAATGAAAGAGGACCCTAAAAACCAAGCACTTCAAGCAAGTTTCGAGAACCTGGTAAAAATGACAAATGCTATTTCTGAACTAAAAAGTGCCATTGATAATCATGAGTGGCAATCCATTCCTAAAATTGAAAACACATTTTTGAAAACGGTTACCACTCATCTTGAACTGGGAGGTGAATATAAGGCCCTTCAAGGAGATGAGTTTTCTAAAAGACTTATAAAGAATGCTATATTGATAGAACATCAATTGCCATATGAAGATGAAAATTACTCGCTTTCTATGCCCATTTTTATGAAATCTGCTGCAAGTTTATTCATGAGCGTTATTGGTGTTCTTATTCTTGTGTTTATAATGGCAGATCAAATGAGTGAAGAATTAGAAAACCAAACGATTCGAACCTTGTATACGCAACCGTTACGAAGATGGCAGATTTTATTGAGTAAATATGTCAGTATGATAACTATTACTATCTTTATGTTAGTGGTATTTTTTACACTCAGTATGGCTGCTCCATTGTTGTTCGGTGGAAAAGCGGGAAGCTTTGCCTATCCTCAATTGGTTCAATATTCAAATGGTTTTACCTATATTCCCACAGGTGAATATTTAATCAAACTTATCCTTCTTTTTATTGGAGTAGCAAGTTTTGCATTTTGTCTTGTAATTTTATTCAGTATATTACTTAAAAATAGGTTAAGTACGATTCTTGTTAGTTTCCCCAGCCTTTTATGCGGATTTATTTTGACCAATCAAATAGATGCATTACAGACTTATCTAAATCCATTCTATTATTTTAATTTGACCGAACTTATTGAACGACCTGAAACACTAGGGTTTACAAATATTTGGATATTATTTTCCTATTCCTTCGTGGTACTGTTTATCTGCTATGTCGCACAAGGAAAGGGACTGCTATTTTTTAGTGAGTCGCCAACTAAACGTCCTTTCCGAAAAGGGCAAACATTTTCATCGTCTAAAGGTTTTTTGGCCATCATTCTATTTGAATGGCGGAAAGCATGGCGTCAAGGAAGCACAAAACAGATTATTATTGTGCTACTGCTTATATTTTCATTAGGGTATATATTTTTAACGTACCTAACGAACCAAAAACATCAGAATTTTATTGCAGAAATGAAAGATAATATAGAATCACAAAAAGGTTACATACAATGGCATAAACAACTTCTTCAAAAACAGAAAGATATAGTAGATGAATTGGAGAAGAAAGGAACCCATTTAAATGAGACCGAAAAGCTTCGATTAGAAGGGACAAAAAATTCTATAGAAAGAACAAAATCTACTTTTGAGAATGATCAATTAGATTTGGAAAAAATGAAGGAAGTATTAAATGCTTATTTGAAAAAAGCTTGGCCAAGATTTTATGAATATTGGATTTACCAAAACCAGTTATGGAATGGGGAAATATCAGTTGATTTAAACTATCAAAGTTATGTGAGTTCTTTTACGACTAAAGCAAGTATTGAAGAAAAAAAGTTATTGGCAGAACGAAACTTGAAACCAGTTCTTCCTCCTGAATACTTGTATACATTCTATGATCAGGATCATTTTCCGAACCTGATTGATCGAATGGAACAACTAAAAAATACATTTAAAATGGGTAATACAGGTTTATTTTATTTGTATATATTTTTCAACTCATTTATCTTTTTGCTCCCATTGATTGTCTTCGTCTCATTATTTGGGTCAGGGTTTACAGCTGAGAAGGGAAAAAAACGTACACTCAACTTTCTAGAAACACAACCATTATCAAGATATAAAATTTTTATAGGGAAATCAGCGATTTCTTTACTATTAGCTTTAGGAATAGCGATTGGATTAGTATTGTTATTGGCGATACTTGGTACGGTTGGGAATCGATTTGGTGATTGGACGTTTCCTGTACTTCATTATGATACTTCGGATGTAATAAGATCGGCCAATTATACAGGCATCACTGCTCAAGAAGGAGGTTTCCACTTTATTAATATGGGAAAATACTTACTAGAAACGGTTCTTATATTCTTGTGTGTGGTATTGTTTATCATTTCAATCTCATTATTCATTTCTTCCTTTACTAACAATATCATTGGATCTTTTACAATTACACTTACTCTAACAATAGGTGGTTACTTTGCAAGTATTAGTCCATTAGCTTCATCCATAGCCCATATGTCTCCGTTTACATACTTAAATGTAGGGAAAATTGCAAATGGAGAATTAGCATCTTTACTAAATAATAGCGCCATCCAAACTTGGACTGGTCTAGGTGTATTAATGATAAGTTCAATTATATTTTTAGGAGCTGGCTTAATATGGTTTCAAAGATCCGTACGGAAACATACTAATTTCAAAAATATATCTTCTACCATGCCTAGTGTGGAAAAAAATTGAGTATATTATAAACTTTTTAGGATTTAGTCTTGGTTTTGCAGGAATATCTTAAAGAACTACATAAATCAACTTATTTAAACACGCGAAGTGGAAAGGCTTTTTTACCCAAAAAATCTTAGGAGGATAAAATGACGGTCAAACGAATTGTCGCCAATATAAGTACTCAAAATCTTGATGCAGCTAAAAGCTTTTATCAGGATATTCTTGGACTTAATTTGCTAATGAACCATGGATGGATTGCAACTTATGGCTCGAGCGAGGAGATGAGTGTTCAAATTAGCTTTGCTTCTGAGGGAGGTTCACTAACACCTACACCTGATCTTTCAATTGAAGTCGATAATATAGATGAAACATTTGAAAATATGAAGAAAGCTGGGTTTCCAATTGAATATGGTCCAGTCAATGAATCTTGGGGAGTCAGGCGGTTCTATGTCCGTGACCCATTTGGAAAACTCATCAATATTCTTTCTCATCATTAACCAAGGATTTGATAATAGATTTTCGTAGAAAGAGTATATGAACACTCATGTTTTACAAGAAGTCAACGATATGTTGGCTTTTTTTATTTTTTATCTTGATCATTCATTAATTTATCAAGCTTCTCTTCAATTCTTGATAGTCTCTTATTTCTTTTTACAAGTGAAATAATTAATAGTACTACAAGAAAGATTGGAATTACTAGCACCAAAATCATAAAAATTTGGAAAGCCAAATCTCCAGTATTAACCATGTTTAATCACCTCAGATAATTTTACGAATGGTGAGAATAAAAGGTTTCATTTTAGAGTTTTGGTTTCAGTACAAAATTCTCTTAATATTCTTATCAATTTCCGGATAATAGTATATAATTACCATGAATAATTGACCAAATGGAAAGAAGGCTTGTTGATGAACAAAAATATGGTTTTGAAAATTATCGGGTTAGAGATTTTATTAATGCTTTTTATACGATTAATGGAGCATACTCTACCATAAAAGAGCCATCTAGCCCATTACTGCAATTTATTGGTTTAGTTCCATTAGCTGCAGGGATATTTGTATATCTGTTATTAAAGAAGAAATGGAATCATTATTTCTTTAGTAAAAAAATAACGAAAACTAGTATATTACTATTTTCTCCTCTTCTCCTTGTCTTGCTAGTTATAATGGTTGGAAATAAAGGCTTGAACACTTCATCTATGATGAATTTGCTTCTAATGTTCATTATGCAATTTTTTGTTGTTGCTTTCATTGAAGAAACATTTTTTCGCGGCTTTATGCTTAAAATATTATTATCCAAAGGGATGAAAAAGTCTGTTTTAATCTCTAGCTTCCTTTTTGGTATTACTCATTCCTTGCAGCTTCTTGGAGGGCAGTCGCTTGAGGATACTATCTTGCAAATTATTTATGCTTTCTTGGTAGGGCTTGTACTTTCTTTACTAATTATCAATAATCAATCCATAATGCTAACAATTACCTTTCACGGATTTAATAATTTCTTGAATTTTATGGGGAAAGTGGAAGGAAACATTTATGTTGCTTATATTATTATCGCTATTCTTATAGTATTTACTATTATATTATGGAAACGCACAAATAAAAGAGAGAATATTCTGCGAGAATTAAGGAATGTGAGTTAAATTTTTTTAGTGTCTGTTCAATTATCAGACAGTAAAGGAAAGCCGCGTATACAGATGGTCATTGATGAAAATGATGTTCCAAGGATGGAATTTTTAGATGGAGATGGGAATGTAGTGTATAAACTGCCTCCTGAAGAAAAAAAAGGGGAAGAGTAATTTGGAGTTTGCAATTATAAATATAGGATTAAGTTTGGTAATAGGAATCATCTTTATTCTATCTGCTGTTATTTTGGAGAAATATCCGCCAACAGATATTAATGCAGTATTTGGATATCGAACTCGTCGTTCAATGAAAAATATCGACTTATGGAATGCTGGGAATAAATACAGCGCAGAAATAATGAAGAAAAATGGTTATTACGTGATTGTAATTGGAAGTGTTATTAGTCTGTTATTTAAATCTCCATTTACGATGTTTGCTATTGTTGTTCTTATGATTGGTTTGATTATTTATATGATTATTAAGGTGGAGAAAAAGTTAAAGGTTTTAGAGGAATAATTACTAAATAGATACATAGAGTTATGAAAAATTTACATGTTAGGCAGGAGGAAAAGTATACAAAATATTATAGAGAGATTAAATCAGTGGATTATAAAAGTTCCGGAAGAATTTAATCAAATGTCTGAAGCTGACGTGTCAAAAAGACCACTGCCTAATAAATGGTCCAAAAAAGAGATACTAGGTCACTTATGTGATTCTGCGATTAACAATCTCGAAAGATTTATCAAAATCCAATATGAAAAACTACCATTCGTTCTAAGCCCGTATAATCAAGATCAATGGGTTGAGCTGCAAAACTATCAAGATACACCTATTGAAGAGATTATTGATCTTTGGACAAGTTTAAATAAACAAATAGTAAAAGTTATTGAGAAGGTACCATGTGAAAAACTAGCATACCAATGTGATCTAGGTAATCAGCAAATTAAGAATTTAGAGTGGTTAATCCAAGATTATCTTGAACATATGGAACATCATTTAAAAGGTCAGATTTTTAAATAATAGTGGTAGGGACAAGGGACCAGACCCCGCGTCCCTAATTCACTTTTATTTGACCCATCATGCCATTGTCTTCGTGTTCGAGAATGTGGCAGTGGAACATGTAGGTGCCCTTTTGGGTGAATGTAACGGCTAGTTTTGCTTTTTGCCCTGGTTCTAGGGTGATGGTATCTTTGAGACCGGATAAATTGGCTGGCGGTTCTTTTCCGTCAATCGAAATAACTTGGAATTGTGTGCCATGAATGTGAAATGGATGTTTCATACCGCCCATGGAATCTTTCAGATTTTCTATTTCCCAAACTTCGGTTTCATTTTGTTTTTGGGTGAAATCGATTCGATTCGGATCGAATTTTTTGCCGTTGATGGTCACATCTTTCCCCATCCCGGTTAATTTGATTTTTTTCGATATTTTAGCATTTTTAACCTTGTCAGAGATTGAAAGGTTATTGAGTACATCTGCTGTGTTAGAAATTTTTTTCTTCTCAATTATATGAATTGGTAAAATCGTTGTGCCATCTTCATTTACAAGTGCCACTTTATCACCTTTTATCTTTGAAAAATCCACAATTAATTCCACTCGTTCGGAAGGAGCGACTTCTATTTCTTTCGATGCATTTGGTTTATTTAAAAATCCCCCATCACTCGCAATTTGTTGGAAATCCATTCCGTTATCAAATCGTAATTTGTAGTTCCTCATATTGGAGCCATTTAAAATACGTAGGCGAACGCTTGTGCGATTAACGGTTAGTTTCGGGTTGACAACTCCGTTAATCAATAAGGTATCTCCTGTTGTGCCATCTTCATTCATTACTTTTTCATAATCTAGTTGTTTGTCAGCGGTGAATGTTTTGTCCTGAAGAATAAGAGGGAAATCATTTTCTCCATATGTCTTTGGAATATTTAATTGCTCACTATGACTGTCATCAATATAAAGTAACCCTGCTAGACCCATAAAAACCTGTTTCCCTGTTTTATGCATCGGATGCGGATGAAACCAGAGGGTAGCTGCATTTTGTTGAACAGTAAAGTGAATCGTTTCTGTTTCACCAGGTTTTAATACTTTATGTGGACCACCATCTGCATAGCCAGGTACTTCAAGACCATGCCAATGAAAAGTAGTTTCTTCATTTAAATCATTGATTAAATGAATTTTCACGTTTATTCCTTTTTTTACACGAATGATAGGACCTAAGAAATTTCCGTTATAGCCATAAGTAGCTGTTTTTGTTCCATCTAATATTTCCGCCTTTCCTTGTTGTGCACGAATGGTATATGAAACATTATTGGTATCTTCCTGATCAGGTTTTAATACTTTGGGTAATGTTAATTCATTTTTACCAAGACTGCTTTGTAGTTCCGCTGTAGATTCGTGGCTCATATTCATGGTTGAATGATCCATCTCCTCATTCTTCATCGTGGAGTGATCCATTTCTCCCATTTTCATGGATGAGTGGTCCATTCCATTCATATTTTTCTTACTAGAATTGGAACCATCTTGGCTGCATGCAGTTAATAAACCTAAACTAACTATCACGTAACTTATTTTTAATTTTTTCAAATAACAACCATTCCTTTCGTAAATTAGTATCTGACTAAATGAATGGCTAACCCACCAATTCTGGCAATAAAGTTTTGACTCATCATTTTTAAAATAAGGCTCTTTTCGTATAAATTGTTGTTTTTAGACTATAAACTTAGTCCGTTGATTTCAGCTCCAGACACTTGCTTTCCCCGGGGAGGGATGGGAGCCTCCTCGGCGTTACCGCCTGTGGGGTCTCCCACTTTCCTCTTTTTCCCGCAGGAGTCAAGTGCCCTCCGCTACAATCAACTCAGATTGTTAATAAAATATCACTAAAATGCAACAAACTTTACGAAAACATCCTAAAATAAAAAGCTAAAACATTTGTAATTGTCTCCACATCATCTACAATTAATACTTCTTTTTTTATCGATTTTTTATAACCTCAAGTCTGACAAATAAGAACCGTTTTTTTGTAATCATTATTAATTTCATTAAAGGTAAATGAATCTTTTAAATAGAAATAATAATGAGAAGGAAAGGAGTGGGCTTTTTTGGAAAATGTACAATTAGTAGAGTTGGATCATGAGATTCTAGAAGGTAAGGGAAGCTTTTGTCTTAGAAGTAAGAAACAGTCTCAAGGGTATATAAATAAAAATAAATGGTTGAATGATCGATTTGAAGAAGGATTAAAATATGTGCAATTGTTTGAGAATAAAAAGCCAGTTGGATTTATCGAGTACACAGAAGCGGAATTCTCTTCAAGAGTTGTTTATGCAGAGCATTATTTAGTAATACATTGTTTATGGGTAAGTGTAACAGGTAAAGGATATGGATCGAAACTCATCAGTCATTGTATAGAGGAGGCTAAAAAAAGGAATAAAGCAGGTATTGCTGTGATGACCAATTCTGAAACCTCTTGGACACCAAGTAAGGACATTTTTCTTAAAAATGGTTTTAAAATAATTGATAATGCTCCGTTTGGATTTGAGCTGTTAGTATACGAGTGTCAGATGGATGCACTACCTCCATATTTTCCATCTAATTGGGATGAGCGACTAAAACATTTTAATGAGTTAACAATTTTACGAACCTTTCAATGTCCATATGTAGATATAGCTACACAAAACGTTTTAGAAGGTGCTGAAAAACTTGGCATAAAGGCAGAAATCATTGATTTGAAAAATAGAGAAGAATTAATGAGGCTGTCACCGACACCATATGGTATTTTTTCAGTTATTTATAAAAAGCAGCTCATTACTTTTCATCGACTAACTGTGAATTCAGTAATTAAAAGTTTGAAAAAATTATGATTTAGCTAGATTCATATTTTTTATAAAGTTTTCCGACAAACAAGTAAGAGAACTAATAAAAGATTTTAGTATTGACATATGTTAAAGCGAAAATTTATTTATAGAAAGTTAATATTCTAGACAAACATGTGAGAAAAAATAGTTCAGGGGGAAAAGATGAAAAAGTTAGCCATAGTAATTGTTGTTTTTGTAGTATTTCTGAGCGGTTGTCACTTACAATCTAGTACTAATGTGAAGCAGAAGCAAAATAAAAAAGCACCTGTTATGACAACAGAAGAGATTAAAAGAGAACAACAAGCAGCAAAGGATTACTTTGAAAAAATGATTCTAGCGGTGAATGAGCATAATAAGGAACAATTTTTATCTTTTCAAAATGATGCGAATAAACTTTTCTGCAGAGAACAGGAAGCATGGCTGCTAGGGGTGATGCAAAAGAGAAAAGAGGGATGGAATTTTGATGAAGTCATAAAAGATATTAATATTTCATCGCCGGATAAAGGGAGTATAGAATTAGAAATTAATATGAAAAAACAGAAAAAGAAATATAGCAATCATATTACTTATCCGATTATAAAGATTGATGGTAACTGGAAAATGGACGATCTACCATTTATGAAAAGATCAGATGGTCCTATCCAACTTTACTATTTGCCTTCTTTAAAAAATCAAGCGGAAGCTGTCTTAGCTGATGTTCGAAAAATAGTTAATGTATATATGGAAAAGTTTCCTTGGGATCCAAAGGAAGTAAATATTAAACTTTATGACTCTCTTGAGGAACTTTCTGCCTCAGTACCTTGGGAGTCATTGTATGGGGTTAGTTTGTCATTGTTATCACTTAAATTCCTGGTGGAAACAAACAACACAGACATCACTTTTGGATTGATGAAGCATGAGGTAGTTCACACAATGCTTGCAGAGATTACCAATGATAATGCACCCAATTTTATGCAGGAAGGTCTAGCGATGTTTATTTCCGATGCGATTACAAAAGAGCCATCCGGAGAAATCACTTTTAATTTGGAGGGGGCATCAACAGAAAGAGAAACAATCCTATTAAAAAATATTAAATCATTTAAACCAATTAGCTATTTAAATACGAATTATACAGATGGTTCCATTGATATTTATAGTTTGGGGTATTTAGTGACTAATTATTTGATAACAACTTTTGGATTAGATAAATATTTAGAAATGCTAAGTGAACTAAAAAAAGAAGATATCATTGAAAATGATAATGAAAATAAAGAGAAAATTATCTTTAAAAGAGCAATCAATGCGATGGAAAAAACATACGGTCCAATTGATAAGCTATCAAAAGCGTATGCTGCGTATTATAACAAAAAAAAGTTAGAATTAAAAAGTAATAATTAAATGCACATTTATCTAATAGAGATTGTTTACTGTATCGTATAGTAAACAATCTCTGAGGAAAAAACTTTTCTGACGAGCTTAATTATTATTTAAATGATGTTCAATTACAATTTTCTTTAATAAAGACCGACAGCCTTTCGAAATAAGATCATAAGTTTCTTGAAAATCACCCGTGTAGTAAGGGTCAGGAACATCCTTATTGTCCTCTGTTAAATCGAGTAGGCGAAAAATTTTCGGATGATTAGGTTGGCCAGTTATTTTATAAATATTCGTTATGTTACTTTGGTCCATTCCTATTATGTAATCGTATTTCTCAAAATCATCTTTTTTTATCTGACTTCCAATAAGGCCTTCAGTTGAGATACTATATTGTTTTAAAATAGAAAGAGTTCCAGAATGTGGAGGATCTCCAATATGCCATGAACTTGTAGCTGCGGAAGCGACTGTTATTTTATTCTTTAAATTTTCTTTTTCAACCATATCTCGAAAGAGTGCTTCTGCCATTGGTGAGCGGCAAATGTTACCTAAGCATACGAATAAGACGTTAATCATGTTATCAGCTCCTTTATGAATCATTATATCGTAAGAATCAAGAAATGGGACATGGGGTCAGGTACAATGTCCCAGCTATAAGGAGGTCTAATTTTGATCATTAGAAAAGCTAAATCGACAGATAATCATGTTCTTAGTACTATTGCTTATCATTCTAAAGCTTACTGGGGATATTCTGAGGAATTTTTGAAAAGTTGCAAAGAGGATTTAACAGTCACTAAAGAATTTATTGAAAAAAATCCTGTTTTTGTAATGGAGATTGGTAGTAAGATAGTTGCTTTTTATTGTTTCTCTATAAAAGAAGAAAAACTAGAAGCGTTGTTTATTGATCCTGATTATATAGGTAAAAGTCTTGGTAAGGTATTATGGGAGGATTTACTACATAAAGCTAAGGAATTAAACTTGAAAGAATTTACACTTGACAGTGATCCAAATGCTGAAGGTTTTTACTTGAAAATGGGAGCAGAAAGAATTGGAGTTACTTTCTACAGTATTTCCTAACCGGAACTTACCTCTTATGAAAGTTAAAGTATTCTAAAATTTTTCTCTTTAAATTATTTTAAAAATTGATAAAGGGTGAGGGGTTATTTTAAAGATCAAGAAGCAAGAAGTTATTAATCAACTAAAATTGTCCGTTGAAAATTTAGTAGCAAAGGATAGATTTTCAGGTTCTGTACTATTAGCTGACAAAGATAAAATATTGTACAATCAAGCGTTTGGAATGGCAAATATAGAAAAAGGAATTTTAAATACTATCGATACAAAATTCAACTTAGCTTCATTAAATAAAATGTTTACTGGTATAGCAATAGCAATTTTAGAAGAGCAAGGGAAATTGTCTTTTAATGACTTTGTAATACAATATATTCCTGATTTTCCTTTTGATAATATTTCGATTCATCAATTATTAACCCATTCTTCCGGTATGGGAGATTATTTTAATGAGAAATATTTAGTAAATAGAACAAACCTAAAAAATGTTTCAGATTATCTTCCATTGTTTATAGAGGATAAACTCCACTTTGATCCAGGCACAAGATTTCAATATAGTAACGGAGGTTTTATAGTATTAGGGTTAATAATAGAAAGTATCTCAAATGTAAGTTACTTTGAATTTGTAAAAGAAAATATATTCCAACCATTAAATATGAATGATACTGATTTTTATGAAATAGACGGTGAAAACCAACAACTGGCTATTGGATATACTAATTTTCAATTTGATGGTTCATTCCATGAAGTAAAGACAGATAATCTATCAATGAGTGCAAAAGGTTCGCCAGCAGGTGGTGCATTTTCAACTATTATTGATTTATGGAAGTTTTCTAAAGGATTATTAAATAATGAATTAATTAGTACTGAACAGACTAATAAGGTTATTACGGAAAAAGAAAATGTGTACACGGATGATCATTCAACATTAGGTTACGGATACGGTTTTTTTGTGGAAACTATTAATGGGTTCCAAATTGTTGGTCATGATGGAGGATTTCCAGGAGTCAATAATCGATTAGATATATTCCCAAACGAAGGGTACATTTTTATAGTCCTTGCAAATAATGATAACGGCGGTGCTGCATTAACAAGAGACGTAAGAAAAATATTGACTTAATGGGACATGGGGTCAGGTCTAATGTCCCAAAAAAGGGGGAGATTCTATATGGATACGGACATTTTAATTATTGGTGGAGGACCTTCCGGAGTTGAAGCTGCTTTAACGGCAAGCAGGTATGCGAACCATGTCACTTTAGTTACTAAGGGGAATGTTTGTGAGTGGAAGGCAGGCTATACCAATATTTTTCTTGCAAATGTTGAGGAAATTAAAAAACATCAATCCTTTTCACTACCATCTGTGGATAACATTAATAAGGAATGGGAAGTACAGCAAAAAAATTTGCTTGTGAACGCAGGGGTTCAAATATTATTTGGAACAGCTGCTTTTCAAAATAGTCATTCAGTCAAGATTGTTCATGATAGTGGAGAAACAACGATTATTACTAGCAAAAAGATAATTATTGCTAATGGATCACGGCCAGTTTTTCCGGAGTCGATTCAACCAGATGGAAAGAGGATTTTTTCCTTTCGTAATCTTTATGAAATGAACTATATCCCAGCTTCAATTATTGTCATTGGGGATGGACCAATTGGATATGAAATGGTAAATCTTTATATCCAACTAAACATTCAAGTGACCTGGTTACTTCCGGAAAAACGAAATCAACTATTCGATGAAGACATTACTGAATATCTCATCTCCTATTATTCTAATAATGGGGTGAAAATTGAGAGAGGCACGTGGGTTAAGGAATTAAACAATTGTGGAAATATAGTAAGGGCAGTTCGGGAGGATGGAAAAGTTTTTGAAGCGGAAACAGCATTTATTACACTAGGTTTTCGTTCAAATCTAGATCAATTACAAATGGAGCATGCGAACCTTCAAATGAATCATACAGGATCAATTGATTCAAATCCATTTGGTCAGAGTGACAATGAATCGATATATATAATTGGTGATGCGCGGATGCCCCATTCTTATACTGTCACACAAGCTTTAGCAATGGCCCGTGTTGCTACATTGCATGCACTCAATCAAAATACAGATCCAATTGATCCAAACACACTTCCATTAGCTTTTAATGAAAATCCACAAGTAGCAACAGTAGGATATGTTACTACGAGTAACGAAGAAGTAGATTTTATTAAAGTTCCTTATGAAAAACGGAATTTTCGTGCGTTTATGGATAACAAAAGAGACGGTTTTATTAAAATCGTTTGGAATAAAGATGGAACTATTATTGGGGGTACCTGTATAGGTCATCAAGCAAAGGACATCATTACTACGATTTCATTAATGATTAAATTAAAAGCAACCATCAGCCAAGTCCAATCATTTTTTGGAGCCCATCCATCAATAACAGAGCTCCCATTTTTTGCACTTCGAGACAGGCAAAACCAAATTCAAAACGAAATAACTTGCACGGTGAAAAGCGGCCGAACTTGTGGCAAATAAAATTGAGGAAAAAGTTTGGAGAAAATAGATTCGATTAACTTATAGGTTTAAAATAAGGAGCTTACTTTTATGGAAATTAATAAGCGGTGTGTTTATTTAGGAATGACATGGACGATTTTATTTTCTCTCTTGAGTTTCTATTGGGCAGCAGGAGGCATGATCGGTGTTCGTTCACTTGGAGGTTCCATTTATAAAATGTCATTGAATCCAGAGCCATCGTTTAAAGTAATCGTTTGGATGACTGGATTGATCAAATTGTTCGGTGCAGTTTTGCTCGCAATGCTGCTTATTAATTGGGACAATTCTTTGATTAAAAAGTCACTGTATCTGATTATAAAAATTTGTGGAATATTACTTTTCTTGTATGGTTTGGTAAATTTTATTACCATAGCTCTAAGTGCAATGGACTTTTATTATTTTGATTTAGATAGGTATGCCACCTTTTGGAGATTAGTATTTTGGGAGCCTTTCTGGATGATTGGGGGTATATTATATTTTTTTTCTATAAAAAAAGAAAGAAAAAAAGAGAAGGTGAATCTTTTGGAATTAGAGAATTTTGAGGAATATGATAATCCTGTTTTGTATGATAAAGAAAATGAACCGTACAAAGATGACATTCCGTTTTTATTAAAATGGGCTTCTAAAATAGAAGGATCAATTATTGATTTAGCATGTGGGACAGGCAGAGCAACGATTCCACTAGCAAGTAAAGGATATCAGCTAATTGGTGTGGATGTACATAAGGGAATGCTAAATGAAGCGAAACAGAAGTCTAGTAAACTGAATTTACCAATTAAGTGGGTTGAACAAGATTGTACTAAACTAAATTTAAATATAAAAACCCAATTGATTTATTCAGTCGGTAATTCTTTTCAACACTTTCTTACAAATGAGGCGCAGGATGGACTATTAAGCTCTGTGAATAAACATCTTGAACTTGGCGGGATATTTATTTTTGATACGAGGTTTCCATCTAAAGAGGAGTTATTACAGCCAAGTACAGAAGAATACTGGAAATCGTATATTGATACCGAGACTCAAAAGAAAATAGATGTTTATACAATCAGTCATTATGATGCACTTAATCAGGTTCAACACTACACGACTATAAGAAAAATATTAAATACTGAAGAGCAAATGGTAGATGAAATAAGAACGAACATCAGTTTAAGATATGTTTATCCAAAAGAGATGGAACGATTAATGTTTGAAAACGGCTTTGAGATTCTAAATGTATATAAAGATTGGAATGAAGGGCCGATCACAAATGAAAGTTATGCAATGATTTATGTTTGTAAAAAAATAAAAGAATAAGAAAAACAAAAAGTCAACATACTATTGTTGGCTTTTTTACTGTAATTTGCTAGTAAACTATATCAGAAATAGAAGAGTAAACTCAGTTGCTGAAATTTCCAGATCATTAAATAAAAAAAGGAATTTAATATAGAGGCATGGAATTATTATGAGGGAGAATTTTAGGTTTAAAAGTTCTCTAATAATTAATGAATAGATGAAGGGGAGATAAAAGAGATGGATATGATTCATGTGTTAGATCAAGGTTATGTTCGACTTGTTGATCATATGGGATCAGATTTAACGGTTGTAAATTCTGCGAGAGTTTCCTATGCGAAAGAATCAAATGAATTAAATGAAAAAGATATTAAATTGATTAAATTTCTTGCTAGGGAAGGTCATACAAGTCCATTCAGACACGCTACACTGCAATATGAAGTGTATGCTCCTTTAATGGTTGCAAGACAATGGTAAAAATTATATTACGTTGTTTGACGATATCATCATAATTGTTTTACAATAAGGCAAAAGGGTGGTATTGATGATTGTCAAATATGAGGGAAAAGCGAAAATAAAATTGAAATGTGATGATTGTGGAAATGAAAGAGTTGTTCAAAGAAATACTGCTATTTTAAATAAGAAAGAACATCCCTGCAAGAAATGTTCCAACAAAAGAAATGGAATTGCAAAAAGAGGAATACCTTCTTGGAATAGCGGTAAAAGAAAACCAGAACATGAAATTCAAAAAGGCTCAAAATACATTAATCATCACGGATATGTTGAAATTTATGTTGGAGAAAGTGAAGCTAAAAAGTACGGAAGAAATAAAGGTAAATATGTAATAGAGCATAGAAAAGTTATGCAAGATTACTTGGGTAGAGAAATTCAAAAAGGTGAAATTATACATCACATTGACGGTGACAAAACTAATAACGATATAACTAACCTTTATCTTTGCAAAAATTTATCTTCACATAGAGACATTCACAATCAGTTAGAACAATTCGCTTTCCAATTATTTAAATTAGGTGTAATTAAATTTGACAATGGACGTTATATAATTGCCCCTCAATACAGAGATGTATTGAGTGCATTGGGTGAAAACGGTGAAAGCCTAAGTCATAACAAACAGTGATATGGTAATACCGTGCCGAGCCGATTAATCGGAAGGTGTAACGACTATTCCGTAAGGAAGTAGAATTCAAGTGAATTCGAAGCACCCAATACCTCAAATGAGGTAAAGAGATAGTCTGTCCTCATAGGAAACTATGAGAGGGGTAACGGAAACGGTTACTCCGTAACATAAGAGGGAAATACGTTGTAGGTTCAGACCATACAATGGACGCTTGGAATGAATCTAGTAGACGTTACATTACGGAAGATTGTGAGTTTTATATACCTGACCAAGATGAATGGAGAAGTAAACCAGAAAATTCGAAGCAGGGCAGTGGTCATTCAGTTTCAATGGAACAGGGTGATAAATATACAAAAGAGCTTATGCAATATGTTGATGAAGGGATACGAAAATATGAATCAGCTCTTAAGGATGGAATATGTGCAGAGCAAGCAAGGCTCTTCCTGCCAGCCTATGGAATGTATGTACGTTGGTATTGGACGGCATCTTTACAATCAGTTTGTCATTTTTTAAATCAAAGACTGGAGCATGATGCTCAGAAAGAAATTCAAGAGTATGCAAAGGCAATATTGCAGCTAAGTGAACCTTTGTTTCCTAATGCAATAAGTGAGTTGCTGAAAAGGGAAAAATAATAAAACAAGATTAAGTATTATTTCCTTTTAAGTTATGATGATTCAATTTTAAAATGGATGATATTTGGTGATTTCTCTGAGCAGTTATATAATAACTATTGAGAATCATGAAATGGAGGAAATATAATGATAAATAAACTTGGGCAAATTATGCTTTATGTGAATAATCAAGATGAATCGTTAGAATTTTGGACAGAAAAAGTAGGGTTTATTATCGTTTCCGAAGAGGACAATGGTCAAGGAATGAGATGGATTGAAATTGCTCCAACAAAAAAAGCGGAAACAAGCATCGTGCTCCACAATAAGGAACTGATCGCTAAAATGCAGCCGGAATTAAATCTTAATACACCTTCATTAATGTTCTATTCAGATGATCTTGATAAATTATATCAAGACTTATCAGGTAAAAATATAACAGTTGGAGAAATTGTCAATATGCCTGCTGGTAGAGTATTTAACTTTGCTGATAATGAAAACAATTACTTTGCAGTGATGGAGAAAAAGTGAATCATATAAAAAGAAAACGACTAGGAATTTTTAGTCGTTTTTTTATTTAGGCTCTTTTCTGAAACATTGTTACTTTGTGCAACAATGTAAAAATCGGCAGTAGGATTTTTACGGTTATTTTACTACTTTCATAAGGAGTATGGGATGATGAAAAGAGCACGAAGCCTATTTATTTAAGGATTAAAGCTATTTACGAAAAGCAACAATCTATGCGAAAACAGCCTACATTTATCACTGAAAAAGCTCTCATTAATAATATTTGAATTATTTGAATAATTATAAAATATTGAGTAATTTATTTAAAATATGGTAAAATTATATAATTAAGGGGAAAATCTCAAGATAATAATCACTTTAAAAATCAACTTGATAGAATGCATCAAAGGAGGAAATACATGACGATTAAACAGTTATCAAATTCGAATCATAAGGAGGTGTTAAAGCTATTTGGAGATCAAGTCGAAAACTATTATTTTCTGATCAATGATTTAGTCAATCAAAATTATCAAAATGTGTATGGTGAGTATGAAAATGAACACTTAGTGTCGATTCTTCTTAACCAGTTTAACAACGTAACATACTATTCTCCATTTGATCGTGACGTAACAACATACAGCGAAATACTACAAATACTGCCATATCAAAAATTAACAGGGCCCAGCAAGTTAATAACTAAATTTGAACCTTTGATTCGGGCAAAAGAAGATACACTATCCTATATGGGGGTAGTAAAAAATATAACTGCCAAACGAAGATTCCCTAACCTAGACATAAAAATTGTCCAAACAGATGAAGAAATTGGACAGCAGTTTGATTTATTTAGATTAACGGCTGAATTTGTTAGCACTTTACCTGAAAGTAAGAGTGATTACATTAGAATGGAAAAGGAAAGATTGAAAACTACCAGTGATCGTACCGTTTATTTAAGTGTTAAAAATAAGATGGTCGCTACAGCAGCTACTATCAAAGAGGGAGTAAACAGTGCAATTATTATCGGTGTATGTACCGACCCTAGCTGTCGAGGTATGGGTTATGGTACCGATGTATTAATAGGTATGTTTGAACAGCTATTAAAGGAAGGAAAGTATCCATACTTATTTTACAATAATCCCGCTGCTAGGCGGGTGTATAGAAACTTAGGGATGACAGAGGTTTGTGAATGGAGAGTAATAAAGATTTGAGAAAAATGATTGAAAATTAAGTATATAATAGGGGAGGTTAATATGAATACGATTTCAAAAGAAAAAATATTGACTCAGGAAGTGACTATTCACGCATCTCTATCATTAGTTTGGTACGCATGGACGATTTCCGAAAGAATTTCAGAATGGTTTGCACCTGAAGCAGTGGTTGAACCTGTTGAGGGAGGCACCTATGAACTGTACTTTTTACCAGGAAATCGGGAAGAAATGAATACAAAGGGATGTAAAGTAACTAAGCTTGTTCAAGAAAAAGAACTGTATTTCACATGGAAGGGACCTGATCAATTTAAGGAAATCATGAATCAAGGAGAATTGACTGCTGTTAAAGTTATTTTTGAATCTATCGATGAAAATTCAACACGTGTCCTCATTAAACATGAAGGTTTTAAAGATCAGGCAGATTGGATTGAGGCATATAATTGGCATCAATTGGCTTGGTCGCAAGTACTCAGCAGCTTAAAATCAGCACTTGAAAAGGGCGAAGGGAATTTGTGTTGTCAACCTAATTAATATATTTTAGGAGGGATTCATAAGTGTGGTGGGTAATTATTATTATTATAGCTTATTTGCCAATTATATATCGCATACACAGGCGTCTGGATCATTTAGAAAACGAGGTTAGAAGATTGAAAGGGGAACAGGATAATTTTTAATTGATTTGTCATTGCCGATCTTCCTTATGAATAGGAGATCGGCGAATTTTATTTAATATAGTCAAAAATATTTTTTCCGATAAGGAATAGTGTAACTAAAATAAATAGAACTCTTACATAGGATACACCTTTTTTGATGGCAAAATTAGAGCCGATTATTGCTCCGAGAATCATAGCGATCCCCATAGGTATTCCGTAGGAGAAATTGACAATACCTAAATATAAAAACATAAATAGAGCTGCAAGATTACTAGCAAAATTAAGAACTTTTGCGTTTCCTGCTGATTGCACAAAATCAAATCCGATCATAAGAAAAGAAAATAGTAAAAATGCCCCTGTTCCTGCACCGAAAAATCCATCATAAAAACCGATCAAAAAAATAACTAATGCAAAAAGAACGGCTTTTGTTTTCGTCATTCCTCTATATTTTGAATCTTTTCCCCATTCCTTCTTAAGAATAGTATAAATGGCAACAGTAATTAGCAATGTTAATACTAGTGGCTTTAGTATTTCAGATGACACATGTTTTACGATATAAGCACCGAAAAGAGCACCGATTAACGTTATAGGGAATAGCTTCGAAACTAAGCGAAAATTAACTTTTCCTGATCGAATAAAGGAAATCGTACTAGTCAACGATCCCATGGAACTGGCTAATTTATTTGTAGCAATCGCTGTCGATGGAGGAAGTCCGACAAATAAAAGCGCTGGTATTGAAATTAGACCGCCGCCTCCAACGACTGCATCGATAAATGAGGCAAGAAAACCAGTTGCTATTAAGAAAAGTAGGGTATACAAATGAATATCATGCAAAAGGATTCATCCTCCTATAATATTGTAGTCACTACTTAAATAGTAACTATGTTTTTTCCGTTTGTAAATAGTCTTATTCACGTTATAATAAAAAGTAATATAGAACTTGATTGTGGGGATGCCTGATGGAAGATCTTATACAAAAAATCCAATCTTTAGGTTTTAACAAATATGAGGCAATGTCTTATGTTTCCTTAGTGCGAATTGGTACATCAAATGCTTATCAAGTAAGCAAAGATTCAGGAGTTCCTAGGGCCAGAATCTATGAAGTATTAAATGATTTAGAGGAAAAAGGAATCGTTTTAAAGGAAGAAGTAAATGAATCTATTCTTTATTCTCCATTACCTGTAGACGTTTTTTTAGAATTGATTGAATCGAAATGGAAAGACACATTTAAATCGGTAAAAAAAGAACTGATATGTTTTGAAAAAAAAGGTCCGGAAGCGGATACCCGTATCACGACATTGAAAGGAGAAGAAAACATTCTTTCCTTTTGTCGGATCCTTTTGCGTCGCGCGGAAAAGAGAGTAGTCGTATCTTTATGGGAATCGATGTATCACCACTTATTAGAGGATCTAGAGAAGAAGCTAGCAGATTGTTCTCTTAAAGGAATGGTCTTTCAAATAGCGACCCCATTACCAGGCCTAGAGGTTCATCGAACTACAGATTATGTAAATAATATTAGGGAACAAAAATGGTTTATCCTGTCAATTGATGGGAAGGAAATGGTATATGGTCACTCAACAGAACAAAAAGATACAGCTTTTTACACAGATGATCCAGTACATATTTACTTATTGGAAAATTATATTTGGCATGATGTCTTAGTAAATAGGATAGTTAAAGAAAACGCGGAAGACTTTGACTCGTGGATTGCACCTGAGAGAGAGAAATTTTTTAAATTGGAATAGGACCCTCATATAAAAAATATGAGGGTTTTTATCATATTTATTTGGCTTTGTTCGATTTTATTTTTAATATAATTGTCTGTAGGGATATAGAACATAACTAGCTGAACTCATACCCAGCAGGGATTTATCATATTGATTAGGCAAGGTCATTATAGAACCAAACTAACAATAATCGCAGATAAAACACTAACGAGAGTCGCGCCATACAAAAGTTTTAAGCCAAATCTGGCAACGACGTTTCCTTGCTTTTCATTTAACCCTTTAACAGCCCCGGCGATGATGCCAATGGAAGAAAAGTTTGCAAAAGAAACTAAAAAGACCGATAGTATTCCAATTGTACGAGAACTAAAACCGCTAGCTATTTTAGTTAGATCAATCATGGCAACAAATTCATTCGTTACTAATTTGGTAGCCATGATGCCTCCTGCACGTACTGCTTCAGACATTGGAATTCCCATAATAAAAGCAATGGGAGCAAAAATATAACCGAGAATTTGTTGGAAAGATATGCCGAATAAGTAAGAAAAGGTATGATTAATGGCCGCCATTAATGATACAAAACCAATCAGCATCGCACCAACAATAATTGCTACTTTGAACCCATCAAGAATATATTCTCCTAACATTTCAAAGAAAGATTGTTTTTCCTCTTTAATTTCTAAAATATCTTCATTAGATTCAACCTCATATGGGTTAATAATGGAGGCAATAATGAAACCGCCAAAAAGATTCAGCACAAGTGCGGTTACAACGTATTTCGGTTCAATCATTGTCATATATGCTCCAACAATGGACATAGAAACCGTAGACATTGCAGATGCACAGAGTGTATATAAACGATGTGTAGGTAGCTGGCCAAGTTGTTTTTTAACAGTAATAAAGACTTCGGACTGTCCAACCATCATAGAAGCAACAGCATTATATGATTCTAATTTCCCCATTCCATTGACTTTACTTAATAGGAAGCCAATTCCTTTCATAATGGCAGGAAGAATTTTTAAATATTGAAAAATACCAATTAATACAGAGATAAAAACAATAGGAAGTAATACATTAAGGAAAAATGGACTCTCACCTTTGTTGGCAATACCACCAAAGACAAAAGAAACTCCTTCTTGAGCAAAACTAAGCAATTGACTGAAAATATTTGAAATAAATTGGATAAATAATAATCCAAATTTCGTATTTAAAAGGAGAACTGAAAGAAGTATTTGAATAACAAGCATAATGAAAACTGGTTTAAGTTTAACCTTTTTCTTTGCATTGCTTGCAAGTAATGCTAATCCTAAAACTACCAATAAACCGATTGCTGAAATGATATATTTCATACGTTTCCTCCATCTAAGCTGAAAATTATTCTAGGTTGTTTGATAAAGCATAATAAAAAATTTACTCTAGTGGCTATGTTTGTGCTTTCAAAATGAAAATTACAATAAATATAGTATATTTTTTTAAGCATGCTGACAATGTTGATTTTTTCCTTTTTCAATAGTATAAGGCAGGAGCATTGAATGGAATTGCTTTCATTTATGCATTATTATTATAGATATCATGTCCTTTGTGGAATCTTTTATCATGAAAAAGTTTTGCTATGCAATTTTCAATAGATCTTGAAGATTAACATAAGTAAGTTTTAATTAAATTAAAGCAATCTATGAGAAAGCATTAAAATAATTGATTTTGTTTAGGAGGAAATATGTTACAAAAATTTGGTTTTTCACAATACGAAAGTAAAGTTTTTGAAGTCCTTGCCTCTAGCGAGGAGCCAATGGATGCGACAAATATTGTTAAATATTCCGGTGTCCCGAAAGCAAAAATATATGAGGTGATCTCAAGGCTGATCGAAAAAGGAATGGTATTGGATTCAATCTCTGAAAAGAAAAAGCTTTATACGGCATTGCCGATTCAACTTGTTATCGATAAGCTTACAGCTGAATTTCAGGACAATGTAAAAGAATTAAAAAATAATAAAAACAAGAGAACTTTTTACGATGAACATGTTTGGAGTTTAAAAATGGACTCATCGATCAAGGTTCAAAGTAAGCAGCTTGTTCAAGAGGCAAAAAAATCGATCCGGATTTCAGCATGGAAAGACGATTTAATCGAATATTTGCCAATATTACATGAAAAAGAAGGGGAAGGGGTAGAAGTAGAAGTTCTTGTCGTAGGTGATTTAAAAACGAATTTATCCCAAATACATACTTTAATTCCTGCAAAAGAGCACCAAACGCTTGAAAGATTTCGCTTAATTATTGCTGATGATAAAGAAGTTATCTTTGCCGGTATGGAAAATCATTCATGGCAGGCATTAAAAACGATGTCTAAACCATTTATAAAAGTTTTCACGGAATTCTTCTATCATGATGTTGCATTAGCGAAAATTAACGAAAAACATTTCGATTTACTGATGAATGATGAAGAGATAAGAAGTATTTTAATGAAGCTAAGATACTAGTATTTCAGAATAAAAAAAGGCTGATTCGAAAATAACATTAAAGTTATTTTCGAATCAGCCTCTATTATTACATATATTAAAAAGTCTTCGTTAATAGTTATTGTTGATAATATCCATTGTAGGGAATGCGTGAAGTGATTTCTTTACGTAGTGAAAACTAGCTGATCTCATACCTACAGAATAAATTAGAAACAGCAATCTTTTTTAACAAAGCTATCCAAAAAAATTCATCTATTGTCTCTCGTTATTTGCAACGAATGTCTTTGGTTTATTTCTTCCTTTTACCATGGAAATAACTGCAGTTCCTAATGCCATGATAATAAATACACCGCCAACTGTAGCATTCTCCATAACAGAGGCGTGCTCTATTACTAGACCTCCGATGAAAGAGCCAAAAGCTATTCCAAAGTGAAGGGCTGAATTGTTTAAGCTTTGCTGAACATCAGATGTTTCAGGAGATGCCTTGATAAGGTAGCTTTGCATCGCTGGTGTAATCGCCCAGCTTAGCATACTCCATATGACCATTACGATTAGGAATAATGGA
Source organism: Heyndrickxia sp. NPDC080065 (assembly GCF_050281185.1). Lineage (NCBI taxonomy): Bacteria > Bacillati > Bacillota > Bacilli > Caryophanales > Bacillaceae > Heyndrickxia > Heyndrickxia sp. NPDC080065. The sequence goes on from NZ_JBNNWS010000010.1 coordinate 67,945, forward strand.
AATGCGAATGTAGTATAAGGAATCATAAAGATAGATAGTCCAAAGACAACAATCACACCTAAAATGGCAAATCTAGTATCAAATCTATCTGCTAGCCAGCCTCCAAAACCTCCGCCAACCACTGCAGCAATACCAAAGATTAAATATACCATACTAACCCATGTTCCGTTCAACCCTAACGTCATTTTTAAAAATGGTGTAAGGTATCCATACAAAGTTAAGTGTCCCGCTAAAAATAAAAAAGAAGTTAATTGTGCAAATAAAACTTTTCGATTTTTTAATGTACGTATTTGCTTTCCAATTGAAATAGATGGTTTCGGTTCGATTCTGCCCATATAGAAATATACTCCAGCTATAGAAAGCAAGGATAATAGTGAAATCAAGATAAAAGGAGCTCGCCATCCAAAGGAATTTCCTAAAATCAATCCGATAGGAACTCCTAATACAAGGGAGGCACTAACTCCCATAAAAACGATTCCGATTGCACGAGCACGATATTTTTCTTTAACAATATTAGACGCAATCGTAACACATAAAACAATAAGCAATGAACCGCTAGCAGCAGAGATAATGCGCGCTATTAATAACATCATATAGGATGAGCTAAGTACTGCAGTAACATTCCCTATGAAGAATATAAATAAAGTAAAAATAGTTAAACGCTTCCGTTCAATTTTTGATGTTAAAGTTAACAAAACTGGTGCTGAAATAGCATACACAAGTGAAAAAATTGTTATAAGAAATCCCGTTTTTCCAAGACTAATTCCTAAATCTTTGGAAATTAGGTCTAAAATTCCACCAATTATTAACTCAGCCATTCCGACAACAAACGAAACAATTGTTAATAAATATACACGTTTATCCATGGTATAGCTCCTTTCTTTGAAGGTTACCTCTATAATAGTAACTTATTAAACAGAACTAAACAAGTTAAATTTTCTACTAAAAATTTGCATTGATTTTACCTTACAAAGATGCTAATATATCGATAATTTAACCTTTAATTACTAGTTTTTAAGGAGGGAATTATCGATGACATCCGTTAAATTAATTGATATTTACAATCATCCGATTTCACAAAAATTTATTAGACGCTCCGGAATGGCACATGCTATTTCAGTCGCTTATCATTCATTCCAGCTCGCAAAGGAATACGATGTAAATCCTGATTGGGCAGCTAAGGCAGGTTTTTTACATGATATTGGGCATTATGAATGGTATAGCAATGGACAATGGGATTATCAACACTATCGTGATTATGATATTCATCCTATAAAAGGTGCGGAAAGAGCACATAAATTATTAGTGCGTCTAGGAGAGGACAAACAAGCAGCAAAAGAGATTGCTCATGCCATTTTATTTCATACTGAATCTGCACTTCCAAAAGGAAATTATGAGTTAACTCCATTACAAAAAATAATCAATTTAGCCGATGAAAAGGACAAGCAGCCCGGAAATTCACATCATTATCGACAGATTGATGTATTAAAAGAAAAAACAATGATACAGAAGCTGGATCAAAAAATTGAGGATTATTTTTTAACGCTTAAGTAAAGTAAATCAGTTCAATCTTAGTCCATTAAGTTGAGTGTTTTTCAATAGCCGGAATGCCTAAGCGATCTATTTTGAGGATCCATCAGGAAACATTTTAGAATTCATTACAAGACATGATTATATAATGCAAGTAATTTCCTGTTAACATCTAAAGATTTACTTAACACCAGTGAAATAGGTGTTGTTGTTGATGAAGTCATGCCTTTCGTTAAGAAATTAAATGAAATAGTTGTTCAAAATTGGAGGGAAGAAAATGAAGTTTTTACTCCTGTTGGGGAATGCTTGATAAGATAATAAATAGGGGATTTATAGTAAGATGAAAGGTGTAAAAAAGAGTGATTAATAAATAAACCACTCCTTATTAATTATGAAGTTAAATTTATTTTGCTCGAAAATTCAGAAACCTCCTCAAATAATATTGCTAATTTTCCTTATATCTAAAAATAATCGCTAATACTAATGCAACAAAGACTGGGATACAGAAAGTTATACCTGTTACTAATAAATGAGTCGATAAAGGTGCTGACCATTCAGGGTGTTTAATAAAATTCTGATAATCAATATAACTTTTTAATAACATAATGAATAATAATAAAACTGAAAAAGTAAAGAATGAATTTGATACAATTTTGGACTTACTTGCCACTATCTACACCGCCTTTAAACTAATTATATTTATTATTTATCTTCTGTTGGAAGATTAAAATTTTTCTGAACTACATCTTTGTTCAAGATCATGTTTTATTTGATAAAGGGGAGTACATGTAATTAAAGATAAGTGTAGTAGTAATTATGATGGTTATTTTTGAAAGTGGTAATTGGAACTGCTTTTTGCCTTTTTAATATTAATTTTTATACCCTAAGACCAGTCCGATGATGTCATTTTCATTTATTATTTTCTGATCACTGCGAAGCCAATCATCACCAGTGGTAAAAAACTCGGTTTCTTGTAATTTTGTACTCTTTTTATCTTGATCGAAAAATTCAATCATACCTTTTTTATCATGATTTATATTATTTTTCTCCATAGCTTTAAAATATTCTTCTTTTGTACTTCCTAAACGATGCATAGAACCATAAAATGTATCTAGTTTTTTATCGTTTACAAAAATTTGCCCTTTTTGAATATGGATTGTTTCGGTTGGTAATGCGACAATTCTTGTTATTCTTTTTTCTCCATCTTTATCCTTAAATAAAACTATGTTCCCTCTTGATATTCCTTTTTTATCAATAGTTGGATCAATTGCAAAAACTTTATCACTATATTCGTGGTTTCCTCTATCCATAGAATCCGACATACTATGGAACGTTATCATTTTATTGCTTATTTTATCAATTGTAATCATTTCAGGTTTTGTTTTTTCATCTTTAATACCCTCAGTCGAAGAATTTAATGAACAACCACTTATTATTGAAATAATAACTCCTAATATAATAATTTTTTTCATTAGTATTCCTCCTTTACATATATTTTACAGTAAAAAAATAAAAATCATTATTAAATTTTTGTCTTTTTTAGAGTTTCTGGTATTTAATTGATGTATATATTTGCAACATGTTTATTGTTGTCCTTTTTTTATATAAAGTCTTTTGTTACAGGGGCAAAAATGAATGAGCAACATTTTCAAGGAATATTATATCTATCACTATAATGTTAATAAGGGTTCCGTGGACATGCCTTAGTTAAGTAGACGTATAAAAACTAGGAGGACGGTCCAATGGACAAAATCATTTACTCCGTACTAATCTTTCTCCTAGGGCATTTGCAACTGCTTAACTCTCCTATTCGTTCGAGAGCTGGTATCCAGTAACCCTCCATTTTAAAATTGATGTTGGGCACTAGATTGTGGACTAGAAAAATTGAAAACGAAGTGTTAACTAAATTTAAAAAGCTTCACGAAAATTTCATTTGAATAGTAATGAAGAAGCCAGTTCAAAATAACATTAATAATTTGATTTAATATAAGAATTTAGGTGACGCAATTGGTTGATAATGTGAAAAAGTGGACAGGGTTAAAAAAGAAATCAGAAAAAAGACTAAAAAAAGATGATATTACCATTGTGGATACAAATGCGGCAAAAAAAGCAGTGGTAGCTACTGCCCTTGGAAATGCGATGGAATGGTTTGATTTTGGAATTTACTCTTATTTGGCTGTAACGATAGGAAAGGTGTTTTTTTCGGGCGCAACCGGGCCTCTCCAATTAGTGTATTCGTTCGCTACTTTTGCTGTAGCGTTTATCGTTCGTCCTCTTGGCGGGATGTTTTTTGGTATGTTAGGTGATAAGTTAGGACGAAAAAAGATATTAACCATCACTTTAGTGTTAATGTCTCTTTCTACTTTAAGTATGGGTTTGATACCGGGCTATGCAACGATTGGAACGCTTGCTCCTATACTTTTGCTTTTAGCAAGATTGATCCAAGGATTTTCCACAGGCGGTGAATATTCAGGTGCCATGACATTCATCGCGGAATCTTCACCCGATAAAAAAAGAGGTTTTTTTTCAAGCGGGTTAGAAGTGGGAACATTAATAGGATATATTGCTGGATCTGGCATAGTGACGATTCTAAATTATTTGCTTGGACCAGATAAAATGCTGGATTGGGGATGGCGTATTCCGTTCTTTATTGCTGCTCCGATGGGTCTAATTGGTCTTTATTTGAGAAATAATTTAGAGGAGACACCTGTCTTTGAAGCAATGAATGAAGAGAAACACAAAGACAATGAAAGAGGGGTAATAAAAAAAGTTTTTGTTTTTCATTGGCCACAGTTGCTTAAAGGGGTAGTTTTAGTTTTATTTTTTAATGTTGTGGATTACATGTTGTTATCATATATGCCATCATATTTAAATGTTGTCCTAGGTTATGGAGAAGCGAAGGGTCTTTTGTTCATTCTAATTATTATGTTTATCATGATTCCAATTGTTTTACTCATGGGTTATTTCAGTGATCGAATTGGGAATAAACGCCTTATTTTAGGTGGTTTGATTGGACTAATTCTTCTGTCCATCCCATCTTTCAGGATGATTGGAAGTGGGAATAATATGATGGTTTTTTTTGGCCTAATGATATTAGCTATTCTTTTAGCTACCTTCGAAGGGACAATGCCATCCATGCTGCCTTCCTTATTCTTTACAGAAGTAAGATATGTTGCGCTGGCCATTACTTTTAATATTTCGGTTTCCATATTTGGTGGAACAACTCCATTGATGATGGCGTGGCTAATAAAAATAACAGCAAACCCAATGGTACCAGCTTATTATATTATGGCTGCTTGCATTATTGGTATTTTGACAATGTTTTTTGTAAAGGAAACCACCGGAAAAGCGTTGCGGGGCTCAGCACCAGCAGTAGAGGAAAAACAAGAAATTGCAGATATTCTAGAGGATCCGGGGGAGGCCCTGTGGTGGAAAGAGGAAAAAATAAATATTGATGAAAAAATCGCCGAATCGGAAAATGAAAAATAGCTTTTCTTTTACAATAAAAATTTATGAGCTAAAATATGCAACTTTTTTTGCACTTCTTGCATATTTTAGCTTTTTTTCATTCATAAAACATACTGCCATAAACAACATTTTTTAATTGCAAAATACATTTTTGGGAGATTTTAAAACATATTCATCTTTTTAATTTGTAATTAATCCTTTTTTTGTGTGTAATCTTATTTAAATAAAAAGGAATTTCTCAGTTCAGTAAAGAAATAAATTTTAAATGCTTTTCATGTAAGGATAGAGCATCCACATAATACTCGAATTGAAGGAATACAAATGAAGCACGCTATCCAGATGATGAACGAATGGTTGCAGCATCGAAATGTGTTGGAGAAACTGTTAGAACAAATAAACGATGAACAAATTAATTTTAAGCCTTGGGATGGTGCAGTGATAAAATGTTCCTTTATTTCCCCGTATTGATAGCTGTTTCGCTTATTATTAAACTTAGTTTTAAACGGCCTAACCATTTCTCTGAATCACTTATATTGCTATTGATACTATTAATATCTTCACAATACTCTAATCCTTCTACAGATCGATAATCTACTTTTAGATTCCCAATTCTATGAATAATCATTGCCCATTCGGCATCAGTCATTTTTCCTTTGGAATATTTATTTAAGTATTTAGCACATACTCTTGAGAAAGCAGATGATCCGGCTGTTATGTCGGCTTTTTTTCCAATTTCTAAAGAAAAAATCTTGTTTGTAATTTTCTCCGTTTCTATCCATTCAATGGGGTGAGTATTCAACGCTCTTTCGGTACGACCTAGAATTAAATAATGATACTTAGGGATGTCGGAAACAACCTTTTTTAATTCATTCAAATGATTTTTACCCCAAGTAAGAATTCGGTCAAAATCACAGTAATGAAAATATTGGCTTTCACCTGATAGACCAAATTTTAATACTTCACGTCGTGCATGGGCAGCACCTTGTTTTGGTATTATTTTTATCCTAAAGTTACTTTTTTCAATTTCTTTTATGAGTGTAATAGAAGATTCATCACTTATTGTTATAAAAATTTCCGAATAAATTTCCTCAAAATTTTTATGTAAGTCCATAAATAGGTCTATATTCCGTCCATTAGGATCATGAGTAACGGTTAGAAGGGCTGTCTTAGCCATAGGATACACCTCATTTTTACTAAAATTACTATATTATTTCTTCACGTTTTCCAAAAACTCCTTTTGAATTTAACTTTTTAAAAAAGAGTATGGATAGAAGTAAAAACAATTTTATATTGATATCGAATAAAATCAGTATTACAATAAAACTGTAATTGGTGTATATGGTGTATATGTGTAACATAAACAGTTATAAAAAAAGAGGTTCTTTTATGAAAATAATACTTAAAAATGTGTCCGATCAGCCTTTATATCAACAAATTAAAGATCAAATTAAAACCGCAATTCTTCAACAAGAATTAATAGAAGGTGAGCAGCTTCCCTCTATACGTTCTTTAGCAAATGATCTGCATGTAAGTGTATTAACTACTAAAAGAGTATATGAAGAATTGGAAAAAGAAGGATTTATTATAACAAAGGTCGGAAAAGGTTCTTATGTTGCTCCAGAAAACCTAGACATGCTGCTGGAATCCAAAAGACAAATGGTTGAAACACAATTAATAGAAGCTTGGAAAACAGCGAAGATGGTCGGTATTTCGAAAGACGAATTTTATTTAATGATGGATTTACTTATTGAAGAGGATGATTAGAAATGGAAACGTTATTAGAAGTAAAAAATCTGAATAAAACGTTTAAAAATTTTAAATTAGATAATGTAAGTTTTACTCTTGAAGAAGGCTGTATCACTGGTTTTATTGGTGTAAATGGAGCAGGGAAAACGACTACAATTAAAGCGATACTTAGCTTAATATTAAAGGATTCTGGTTATATCAATTTTTTAGGTGAAAATATCGATAAAAAAGAGGGGGCCTTTAAAGATCGAATTGGTGTGGTAATGGATGAAGGCTATTTCTACGAAGAATTAACCTTAAAAGAAATGAAAAGTGTTATTGCCCCTGCCTATACAAAATGGGATGAACCCGTCTTTAAATACTATATAGACAAGTTCAAGTTAAATCTTAATCAAAAGATTTCTACGTTATCTAAAGGAATGAGAATGAAATTTGCGATTGCTTTAGCTCTTTCCCACCATGCTGATTTATTGATTATGGATGAACCGACAAGTGGTTTAGATCCTTTAGTCCGTAGTGAACTAATGGAAATCCTTTTAGAATTTATGAAGGAAGAAGGGAAAAGTGTATTTTTTTCCACACATATTACATCTGATTTAGAAAAAGTTTCAGATGTACTTATTTTAATAGATGAAGGAAGAATTTTATTAAATGAAGATAAGGATGAACTATTAGATAGACACGCTTGGATTAAAGGGGACAAAGCCTTAATTAACGAATATACGAAGAATTTATTTAAAAGCTTGCATTTATCTCCATATGGTTTTGAAGGACTTACAGATAAATTATCAATAGTTAAAGAACAAATGTATCAGATCATCATTGAAAAACCGACAATTGAGCAAATCATGTTAGCTTATATAGGAGGTCATTAAAAATGTTATTTAGTCTTGTAAAAAAAGATCTGTTACTAGCGAAAAAATACTTAATGTTTATGACTATATTTTCATTTGTTTCTCCTCTATTAATTGCTTCAAGATCAAGTTTTAGTGATACTGGTTTTGTTAGTTTACTTATTACCGTTTTATTAACAGAATATATATTGTATATTTCCATTTCAAGTTTAGAAGATAAATCCAAAGGAGCTGCTCTTCTTTGTACAACACCATATAAACGTAATGGTGTGATAAAAGCTAAATATCTTTTAATTCTTATTATTTTTATGTGCTGTTTCATTCTATATACTATATTAACCTACTTAGGGATATCACCAAATATTCAACAAATGAGTATTACAAAAATAGGTACTATTATGCTTGTATTATCTATTTTTTTTGGAATATTAATACCTGTCCAAGTCAAATTTGGATATGAAAAAACGAAATATATTGGTTTTATAATTGTATTTTTAACGCCCTTTGTCCTGCCGAATTTGATTAAATGGTATACATCATCTAATCTTTCGATTAATTTTACTATTTCATTATCGCAAAATATTTATGGTTGGATTCCTTTTGTTCTATCGTTAATTATTGGGTATATTTCGATGCAAGTATCTATAAGGATCTACTCAAAAAAAGATCTGTAAAGATATAATAAGCATTCTTTTATCAAGTCTAAAAAGCCTCTCCACATTGTGAAGAGGCTTTAAGTATAACTATTTAAAATTGGTCCACCGGATGGAGTCAATCCCACTATGTGGATGGACTTGAGATTGAATTTTAAAATATTCATATTCTAAATCGGATAAAGTCAACTCAAAAAGATGTTTGCCATCTTTTTTATATTGATCATGCTCAATCAATTTACTAATTAATTCGTTTCGTCTATTTTCTACAGCTTCTTTAAGAAATTTTCCCATTGAAAATCCTCTCCTTCTGATTATTTTGGTTACAATTAAATATTTTTAAAAGATAAGAAGAGGATTCAGTAAATAATTTATAACCTCAACTTATCTTTCAAGCATAAAGCTTGCAGGAATTAGCACAGGATTCCAAAAGAATCTGCTGCTGAGGTTTCATCGGGCCAGTCCCTCCACCTCTCTTGATAAGTTTTAAAATATTTGCTTGTTACTCGTTTAACAAAAGAGACATTTCTTAATATTAGCTTAAATCCTATTATGCCGATTTGTCAACTAAGATTTATTTTTTTGTAATTAAACAATAAATTCTTACACTTGAAGGTTTAGTGGAGCTAAAGAAGGAATTTTTAAAGTAATCAAGAATATAAAGGTACAAGGTAAAAGCGGGGGCTTGAAACAACATCAATGATTTATTTACAACCGATTGCGAGGATAATTACCTATCTTCGAATGCCGATTCCGACAAATTGTAGTTTTTAGAACAAGGAAATTTTTATTGTAGGAGAGATAACCAATGAATTTAGGAACTCCAATTGCAAAAGGAAATACAGCAAAAATCTATCTTTACGAAAACAGGATTATCAAAGTATTTAACGACCATTTACCGGATACTGAATCTTCATATGAAGCATTTAAGCAAAAATATGCCTATTCGTGTGGACTTTCTGTACCAAAAATATTGGATGTTACAAAAATAAATGGAAAACAAGCTATCATAATGGAATATATTAAGGGGAGAACAATAGGTGATATCCTATCCGAAAATATGGAACAAGCAGAATATTACATGAGTATTTCCGTTGATATACAACAAAAAATTCATATGATTGCAGGTGATTCTCTTGAACCCATGTCTGAAAAATTACGTCGTCAAATAGAATCTGGCAGTTTGGATCAAAGACATAAGACTGCTTTAATTCAAAAATTGGATATGATGAAATTTGAGAAAAGGCTTTGTCATGGAGATTATCATTTTTTTAACTTGATTATGTCAGATAATAAAGTAACGATAATAGATTGGGTTGATTCTAGTTCAGGTGATATTCGTGCCGATGTATATCGCACATATCTTTTGTATTCACAGATTTCAGAAGAATTAGCTGAAATGTATTTAAGAATTTATTGTGAGAAAAGCGGTTTATCAAAAGATGAAGTATTTGAATGGGCTCCAATTATTGCTGGTGCAAGACTATCGGAAAATGTATTATCAGAGAAATCTGAACGCCTTATAGAGATAGTAAATCATTACTGTCCCATTTAAATATCGATTTAGTACTGATGGCAACGGTCAATTGATTGACACAAGTGGCAGTGATCCCATCTGTAAAAAATCTGATCTCAATAATACTAATAATCGGTAAAATCTCGTGGAACCCTTAATTAATTGAGGATACTAAATTAATTTTATATTAGATAAGACCGGGAAGACTACTTAATATGCTTTTCCCGGTCTATTATTTATTGATAAGTTAAGTTCATCTCTAATTCTATCAAAATCTTATTAATTCTTATTCGGAATGGCAAATGATACCGTTGTTCCTTTATTGGGCTCACTAACGATAGATAAGCCTTGACCGTACAATTGTATCAATCGTCGATTAGTATTTGAAAGTCCAATTCCTCTTTTTCCATTTACTGTTGAACTCAATAATTGGATTACTTTTTCTTGTTCCATGCCCTTCCCATTATCTTTTACTTCTACTAGTGTGAAGCTTTCATTACGAGTTATCCGTATATTGACAGTACCACCTTTGCTCTGGCTTAGGATGCCATGTTTAACGGCGTTTTCAATTAACGGCTGGATGGTAAGAGGAGGGAGATGTAAGTTGATGTTGGGCTCAACATCCCATACGATAGACAATCTATCTCCAAACCGTACTTTTTCAATATACGAATAGGCTTCTGCAAGCTCCAGTTCATGTGTAAGTGAGACAAGTTCACCTGTGTTTAGTGAATCAAAGCTGAATTGTAAAAATGAAGCAAAGGCGTGAACTAGATTTTGCATCTTTTCTATGTCGATTTCACTAAGTGCCATAATTGAATTAAGCGTGTTGAATAAGAAATGCGGCTGAATTTGTGCCTGCAAATAGGCTGCTTCCATACGTAATCGTTCATTGATGGATTGTTTCAGAGTTATTAACGCTTTAATTCGGTATTTTAGTTCAAGAGAGTCTACAGGCTTAGTGATATAATCGTTGGCTCCCGCCAAGAATCCAGTATAAATGTCAGCTGGCTGACTCCTTGCTGTAAGTAGCAAAACGGGAAGTTCTGATAATGAGTAATGTTCCCGTACTTTTTGTGTTAATTCGTATCCGGACATATTTGGCATCATAACATCAGCAATAAGTAGATCCCACTGCTGTGTGCCAAGCAAATCCAACACTTCTTTGGAAGAAGTAGCTGTCGTGATGGAATATGGCTCAGTAGAAAGAATCCCAACGAGCACTTTTAAGTTTACTGGGTCATCATCAACCGCAAGAATATTAACTTTCCCTCCATTTAAGAGTGGTGGAACAAGTGCAGAGGCAGCTAACTCACCCATTGCTTTTTTGGATGGATATATAAATCTAGAAGACCAGTCCACATTTCCATCCTCTATCTTTTGTGATGATATTGTTTTTAACGATAAAGCGGAATTCGATTCGTTTGCTAATGGCAGATCAAAACTAAATACTGAGCCCTTACCCACTTCGGAGGAAACGGTCAGTACACCGCCATGTAATTCTACTAACTGCCTACATATACTTAATCCAAGTCCAATTCCTCTCCCATCGCTTATCCCATAAGATCCCTGTTCGTATGGGAGAAATATTCTCTTTTGGGAGTTCTCATCCATGCCTACCCCGGTATCGGAGACATGAATGTAGGCACGGTTATCCCGAATTTTGGTGGAAATGGAGATTATGCCTTCTTCCGTGAATTTAAGGGCATTATGTAATAAGTTATATAATATTTGCACAAGTCTTTTCTCATCGGCCATTACTGGTGGTAATGATTTCGCAATATTCACTTGTAGTTTGATAGGTCTATCTTCAATCATAAAATTAAGCATTGCGATTACACCAGGAACAATCGATTGAATCTTTAAAGGTTCTTGTTGTAGAACAATACGGTGTTCATGGAGTCGTGTGACATCAAGAAGATCACTAAGCATTTGGGACATACGGTTACTGATAGTTATAAGTAGTTCCATGTCCTCAACGCTTTTTTCATCCATTTTCTTCTTTTCCTTAGTTACAACGGTTTCAGCGATATTCATAATCCCGTGCAAGGGTGTTCTTAGTTCGTGTGATGTATTAGCAAGAAATTGGTCCTTCAGCTTATCGGCTCTTTTTAATTGCTGATTTAGTTCATTGTTTTCCTTAGATTGTCGGAAGAATTTCTTAAACCAATATGTAGAAAAACCTATTAGGGCCGCAATAATATCGATTGGATAATATACGCTTGTTATTTTATGATAAGAATCCCATACATTCCAAAAAATGTTACAAATAATACCAGCTGCAGCAAGAAGCACAAAGACGGCATCAATATCCGATTGCGTCTGAAAAATCATTGTCCATATTATAGAAATTAACCAAAAAACAGGAAATAAATAAAAGAAAATAAATATTCCTAATTCAACAGAACCATTCACTAATGGAGCGTTTGCAACTAAAAGAAATACAGAATAAAAAATAAGTGCAACAGTATATACTCTCAACCACTTTTCCTTTGGAGGCTTATGAGAGAACCTTTTGAAGACAAGAAGAACGAAAAAGGTTTGCCATACTAGAGATGAAAGTCTGACCTTTAGTGCCCATGAATAATTAAGAGGAAGCCAAAGCATTAGTATATTATCATGGCCAGCGACAATAGATATTCCTACTAAAAATAACAATAAACTAGCAATTAACAAAGTCCGTTCCTGTAGATTAAATACATAGAGAATACACGCATATACAGCGTGAATGATTAAAATAATAAAAATAACCAATTGAAAACCGATAGAATACCAACGTTCGAAATCAATCGCGTCCTGCGACCCAAATCTAATGGAACGCATGATACCACCATTATAAGGATCTTCAAAGTTTGCAACTCGAATAAGCACTTCAATCTCATTCGCACCATTCCCAGAGTAGGAAGCTGTGTAAGAAATAGTCTTTGGAGTGTAATTTTTAGCGTTATCGGCAAGTTTTCCGATACCTACCTCACTTACACCATTTATTTCAACTACAGATGAGGCTTGTATCCCTCGAACCCAAAGTGCGATTGGCTGTTTCAACGGATCGACAAGGATACGCAAGCGATAGGTTCCGTATCCGTATGAGTTTTCTCTTTCTTTTGGTTGCACACTACTCCAGTCTCCTGGCACCTGAATATTACGAAATTGGCTTTCATATATACGAACATCGCTATGAGAAATGAATTTATCAGGGTAAAATTGCCACTCGCCATTTAGGGAGAATGTTTTGGTATTATCTAAATCCCAGTTGCGCAAGTCAAGTACACCATTGATAGCATGAGGCTGCTCAGACGTAGAAAATTTCTCATACCAAATATATCGCATTGAGAGGAGAACGCTAAGAAATAATAGTATGATTGTAATATATTTTACAGCCGTTTTATTCTTTATATGAAATAAATTACAAAGAGAATCGATAATAGTAGAGCTTACTTGTTTTATAATTTCTATCCCTCTCTTCAGATTACTATGAAAAATTATGTTATTATTTATAGATTAACATAAATCCTTAATTTTATATCAGATTCATCTAATGTAAAAGATAGTGTGGTGTCATACAGCAAATAAAAGTATTCAAAAAGTTGACATTGTAACCTACACTATTAAAAGAATAAACTATTTTTTTACCTATATATCAAACTAAGCAAGAAATTGAGTGACAAAGGAAGTGCTCTAATTGTTTAAGAATCAAGATTATTCAAATCCGAAAATCGACCTTGTTCAAAAAAGTTTGCATGCTGACTGTAAAAACTGCTTTGGGTTGTGTTGTGTCGCCCTCCCTTTCGCAGCTTCTGCAGATTTTGCAATCGATAAAGTTGCCGGAAAGCCATGTCAAAATCTCCAATCAGATTTCCGTTGCAGCATCCATAAGGATCTCAGACAGAAGGGGTTTAAAGGATGTACTGTTTTTGAATGTTTTGGTGCAGGTCAGAAGGTTTCTAAAGTCACTTTTGATGGAGTTGATTGGCGCAAAGACCCAGAAGTGGCGAAGAAAATGTTTAATGTGTTTCCCATTATGCACCAGCTTCATGAAATGCTCTGGTATCTAACCGAAGCACTGAGATTGAAAGCTACACGTTCAATACATATTGAGATAAGTTCTATGCTTGACAAAACAGAACAACTTACTCAACTTAGTCCCGAATCACTTATAGAACTTGACGTTCCAGCACACCGAGCAGGTGTAAATACTTTGCTTTTAAAAACTAGCGAACTTGTGCGAACACAATTTCTTACAAAGCTTAAGATCTCCAAAAAGAAAGTTGACCGTCGTGGCGCAAATCTTATGGGAGCTAAGCTTAAAGGGGCAGATCTTAGAGGAGCTAATTTAAGAGGTGCATACCTTATTGCTACTGACCTCCGTGGTGCCGACTTGAGAGAGGCTGACCTTATTGGGGCTGATTTCCGAGACGCGGATATTAGTGGTGCAGATCTAACTGGATGTATTTTTCTCACGCAAGTTCAGATTAATTCAGCGAAGGGAGACGAACACACAAAATTACCTAACTTGCTTTCCCGTCCTGCACACTGGTCTTCAAAAACAAATAAAATAGTTTAATAAAATCCTTTTTTCATTTGTTTTATAAATTTCATGGAGGTACTTTTATATTATACCCATGTAAGGTATAATTAATCTTTAAAGAGGATGTAAAGAAGAAGGTGATATTATGGCAAATCATTCTGAAGATACAAAAATGACAGAAAGATCAACAAAAGAAAAGGATCAATTAATTAACCGATTAAAAAGAATTGAAGGTCAAGTTCGCGGAATACAAAAAATGATTGAAAATGATCGCTATTGTGTAGATATCCTTGTCCAAGTTTCAGCGATTAATGCAGCCTTAAAAAAAGTAAGTTTAAATTTATTAGAAAATCATACTCATCACTGTGTAACAGACGCAATTAAGAATGGAGATGGAGATGAAGCAATTCAGGAATTGATGGAGGTTTTTGAACGCTTCTCTAAGTCTTAATGTTACAAAGCCAGATATATAATGCTGGCATTTATTTTTGATGTGAATTATACCTGGTTGGGTATATCTGTTTCAGAGTCGTTGAAAATGAGAAATCTATAAATGGAGGGAGTTAGTAGGACTTCCTTTTTTATACAAATACATAATTACCAGCCTCCCACTTTTGATCTAAGTCTTAACGAATATTTAGTTAGAAAAAGATTAAAATAATTTTGAGTTACTAAATATTAAATTATTTGGGGGGCGTATGATGGTTTTTAATGTTTCACAAAAATTAATTAAAGACCACTTAGTTTCAGGGGAAATGAAACCTGGTCAAGAGATTGGACTGAAGATTGATCAAACATTGACTCAAGATGCAACCGGCACGATGGTAATGCTAGAACTTGAAGCGATGAAGCTGGATTATGCTAAAACAGAAGCGTCAGCACAATACGTAGACCACAATATTATTCAAGAAGATAGTAAAAACCCCGATGATCATTTGTTTTTACAGAGCGCGACTAAAAGATTCGGTTTATATTTTAGTCGTCCGGGAAACGGAGTCAGCCACCCAGTACATATGCAAAGATTGGCGAAACCAGGAAAAACATTGCTCGGATCGGATAGTCACACATGTGCAAATGGCTGTATGGGTATGCTGGCTATGGGAGCAGGGGGAATTGATGTAGCTATGGCCATTGCCGGAGAACCATTTTACGTGAAAATGCCTAAAATTTGGGGAATAAAACTGTCTGGTGAACTTTCTGATTGGGTAAGCGCTAAAGATGTTATTTTAGAATTGCTTCGACGATTTGATGTTAAAGGCGGAGTTGGGAAAATTATAGAATATTATGGTCCCGGTTTAAAAAATCTAAGTGCGATGGATCGACATGTTATTGCTAATATGGGTGCGGAACTTGGAGCAACTGGAACCGTTTTTCCTTCTGATGAAGAGATTAAACGATTTTTAAAAAGCCAAGGCAGAGAAGAGGACTGGATTGAATTAGTCGCAGATGATGGCGCGGAATATGATTTGCATGAGGAGATTAATCTATCAGAAATTGTTCCAATGATTGCGAAGCCTTCCAGTCCGGGAAATGTCGTTCCAGTCCAAGAAATTTCCGGAGAGCCTATTTATCAATCTTATATAGGATCTTCAGCTAATCCTGGATACCGTGATTTTGCAGTTGCTGCTGAAATGGTAAAAGGAAAAAAGATCGCAAAAGGTATTTCATTTGATATCAATCCTACTTCAAGGCAGATGTTAACGGATTTAGTGAAAGACGGTCATATTGCCAGCTTTCTTTCTGCTGGAGCTCGGTTACATCAAGCAGGATGTAATGGTTGTATTGGTATGGGACAGGCACCGGCTACAGGGCGGAACAGCTTACGTACAACACCTCGTAATTTCCCCGGGAGGTCAGGAACGAGAGAGGACAGTGTTTTTCTTTGTAGTCCGGAAACGGCATCTGCATCTGCATTAACTGGAAAAATTACCGATCCAAGGGAGCTTAAGGTCAATTATCCAAAAATAAAAGAACCTGAACAGCCAACGATTGATATTGATTTATTAGATGCACCCCTATCACCAGAAGAGGCTCAAAAAGTCGAACTCGTGAAAGGACCGAACATAGCTTCCATACCTGATATGGATGATCTTCCAGATGAGTTAGAGTTGCCGATATTATTAAAAATGGAAGATAATATTTCAACTGATGAAATACTTGCAGGAGGTGCCCGTGTACTTCCATATCGAAGTAATCTTCCCGAAATAAGTAAATTTGCCTTTGAATTAATAGATGAGACATATTATGACCGGGCAATGAAAATCCGGGAGAATGGGGGGCATGCTATAGTCGGGGGATATAACTATGGTCAAGGTTCTAGTCGTGAACATGCAGCGCTTGCACCAAGATCTCTAGGATTACGTGTTGCCTTAGTAAAGGATTTTGCTAGAATCCATTGGCAGAATCTAGTCAATTTCGGTGTACTGCCTTTAACTTTTAGTAATGAAAATGATTATGATCAACTGGAACAAGGAGATATTATTCAGTTGAGCGATTTGAAAAATCAAATTAAACAAGGGAACGAATTGACAATAAAAATAAAAGGAAAAGAATTAGCTATTAAAGTACATCATTCTCTTTCCGAGAGACAGATCGAGATAATGTTAAAAGGAGGCTTAATCAACTGGGTAAAAGATCGTCACAAATAAAGGCAGTTTTTGCCTTGGTTGTTAAATTCCTAATCGATATTTACTTCGTAAATCTTTGATTTTTACTTTGTAAAATCGTTGCCGATTTTGACCTGTTGTTTTCGAATTAAAAATATATCCATACAAATTTAGTAGTCTGGGCATCTTTTCGTAAATTCACTCATTATTCATTAGGAATTTGTATCTATAGAATATTTATAGGACTAGAAGCAACAAACTTTACGAAAAGAGCCTTAATAAAATATAGGAGGATATTATGGCAGACAGAAATCATATTTGTAAAGCTTGTGATGGAACTGGTCTATTGGCTGATGATGAAAACTGGCAATACAGATGTCCTGTTTGTGGAGGCGATGGTATACATGTATCTGCAGAAAATCGGGTACGATCTGATTCATTTTCAATTGATGACAATAATCGGGTTATGGAATAGGAAAAATTTAATATGCGTTACTAGTTATATAAATGAAGTAGTAATCCTTCAGTTTTCTAATTATAACCTCGTTGAATATCAACGGGGTTTATATGTGTATAAGAAGCCAGTAATTAGTCAAGAAATAAAGTAATTCTGACATTGGAAAGAATATGTTAAAGACAAGTTTTTAAATTAACAAACTAAATTAAAAAATATTATTGACTACCCTACAGGGGTATTGTATTATTAAATTGTGAGATAATTAAAGGAGGAACTAAATATGAAAGAAGTAACACTCAATGTACAAGGAATGTCTTGTGGACATTGCGTTAATTCTATTGAAAGTAATGTAGGGAAAATGAATGGTGTGGAATCTGTTAAGGTTTTTCTTAATACAGGAAAAGTTGATGTGACATTTGATTCTAACTTAGTAAGTTTAAATGAAATTAAAGATGAAATTGAAGAACAAGGCTATGATATAGAAGGTTAATGAGTACTAGGATGATCGTGCAGCTATCTTGCACGATCTCTTTTATCAAAAATATATACCCCCAGGTAGTATGTGGAGTAAGGAGTGAGAGATATGAGTCAAAAGGAAGCAACCCTGCAAATTGCTGGTATGACATGTGCTGCCTGTGCGACAAGAATTGAAAAAGGGTTGAAAAAGATAGAAGGTGTAGAAGACGCTAATGTGAATTTTGCCCTAGAAAAAACGAATATTAAATATGACCCGGATAAAACGGACGTAGCGGAATTTAAGGAGAAAGTCTATTCATTAGGATATGACGTTGTAACCGATAAAGCAGAGTTTGATGTTACAGGAATGACATGTGCGGCTTGTGCCAATAAAATTGAAAAACGGTTAAACAAACTAGATGGTGTAGATAAAGCTGCTGTTAACTTTGCATTAGAATCGGTTCAAGTAGAATATAATCCTGATCAAATCTCAGTTCCTGATATGAAAGAGGCGATCAAAAAATTAGGCTATACCCTTGAAGCAAAGAAAGAAGCGGGAGAACATGTCGATCATCGACAAAAAGAAATTGAAAAACAGCAAGGGAAATTTCTTTTCTCCGCGATTTTATCGATTCCATTGCTATGGGCGATGGTAAGCCACTTTGAATTTACCTCATTTATTTGGCTTCCGGATATGTTTATGAATCCATGGGTACAACTCGCTCTTGCGACACCTGTTCAATTTGTTGTCGGAAAGCAATTTTATATAAGTGCGTTTAAAGCATTAAGAAACAAAAGTGCAAACATGGATGTTCTAGTTTCCCTTGGCACATCTGCTGCTTATTTCTACAGTTTGTATTTAAGTATCATGTCAATTGGGTCTGAAACCCATATGGTTGACCTTTATTTTGAAACAAGTGCCGTTCTTATTACATTAATTTTACTAGGAAAACTGTTTGAAGCGAAAGCAAAAGGCCGATCTTCAGAAGCCATAAAGAAATTAATGGGCTTGCAGGCAAAAAGTGCAACTGTAGTTCGTAATGGTCAAGAGATGATCATTCCAATCGAAGAAGTACAGTTAGGGGATATCGTATATGTGAAGCCGGGTGAAAAAGTGCCAGTCGATGGTGAAATTATCGAAGGTAGGTCAGCACTTGATGAATCAATGTTAACAGGGGAAAGTATCCCAGTCGATAAGACAATTGGAGATACAGTCATTGGTTCAACGATTAATAAAAATGGGTTCTTAAAAATCAAAGCAACAAAAGTTGGAAAAGACACTGCATTAGCACAAATTATTAAAGTCGTTGAAGAAGCGCAAGGTTCGAAAGCACCAATTCAACGTTTAGCGGATGTAATCTCAGGAATATTCGTTCCAATCATTGTCGGAATTGCGGTCGTCGTCTTCCTTGTTTGGTATTTTGCTGTAACCCCTGGTGATTTCGCTGAGGCTTTGGAAAAGTTTATTGCTGTACTCGTTATTGCATGTCCATGTGCACTCGGTTTAGCGACACCAACATCGATTATGGCTGGTTCCGGTCGTTCAGCTGAATTTGGGATTTTATTCAAAGGCGGCGAACACCTTGAAACGACTCATCGTTTAGATGCGGTTATTTTAGATAAAACTGGTACAGTTACAAATGGAAAACCTTCTTTGACAGATGTCTTATTAGCGGAAGGGGTCAATGAAACTGAATTTCTTACACTTGTTGGCACCGCGGAAAAGAATTCTGAACACCCGCTTGCTGAAGCGATTGTGGAAGGAATTAAGGAAAAAGGAATTGAGCTTAGCTCATCTGAAACCTTTGAAGCGATACCTGGGTATGGAATTCAATCGATGGTGAATGGGAAACAATTGCTTATCGGTACACGCAGACTCATGGCTAAACAAAACATTAATGTAGAAGATGCAAAAGGTAAAATGGAGAATTTAGAGAAGCAAGGCAAAACAGCTATGTTAGTAGCTATTGATGGGCGTTATTCGGGGATTGTTGCTGTAGCGGATACAATCAAGGAAACATCAAAAGAAGCGATAAGCCGCCTCCACAACATGGGATTAGAAGTAGTCATGATTACAGGGGATAATACTCAAACAGCAAACGCCATTGCAGATCAAGTAGGCATTAAGCTTGTCATTGCAGAAGTATTGCCAGAAGGAAAAGCGGAAGAAGTGAAAAAGCTTCAACAAGCAGGTAAAAAAGTGGCCATGGTTGGAGACGGGATTAACGATGCACCTGCATTAGCAACAGCTGATATAGGGATGGCAATCGGTACAGGTACCGATGTTGCGATGGAAGCTGCTGATATTACACTTATTCGAGGCGATTTAACAAGTATTTCCGATGCCATCTATATGAGTAAAAAAACGATCATCAATATAAAACAAAACCTTTTCTGGGCGCTTGCCTATAACTGTATCGGTGTTCCGATTGCAGCTGCAGGTTTTCTAGCACCGTGGCTAGCCGGAGCAGCGATGGCATTTAGTTCTGTTTCAGTTGTTCTAAATGCATTAAGACTACAACGAATTAAGTTAAAGGTCTAATTTTCGGAAGGAGGAACACCCAATGAAACGAAGCGTTTTGATTTGGGGGCTATCGGCAATTGTGTATCTTGGAATTGTTATTGCCAGCTACAGTATTTACTCAAGTATGAGTTAAATTTACGTGAGTAATGATCGGGCAGTTTAAGTATCAATGTTAAAGTAAAGCTCAATATAAAAATCCCGAATGATCTATGTAATAGAGATTATTCGGGATATCTTATATTATTAAAAACGTTTTTTTCGTATTGACAAATAGTATAATAATAATTAATATTAATCTTGAATTAAGAACATTTTAATTCGAAATATAGGAAAAGAATTTAGTGAAAATGATCTTTGTATAAAAAAGAATTTTTTTTAGTAAATTATCTCGAATTCGAGACATATTTAAAAATATCAGTTGTAAAATATTCCGAACAGTGGTTGGAAAATAATAATAAAAGATAAATAGCACTTCGATTGAAAGGAGATAGAAAAATAATGAAAAAAGCAACTACAGGTATTCATCATATTACCGCAATAGTTGGAGATCCACAGGAGAACGTTGATTTTTGCGCCGGAATTCTTGGCTTACGATTAGTCAAAAAGACAGTAAATTTTGATGATCCGGGAACCTATCATTTGTATTTTGGTAATGAAGGTGGACAACCAGGAACGATCATGACGTTTTTTCCGTGGCCAGGAGCTTATAAAGGACGGATCGGAACTGGTCAAGTAGGAGTAACAACCTTTGTCGTACCAGAAAACGCATTCAATTTCTGGGAACAACGACTCTCTGCTTTTAAAATTCCAGTTACAAAAGACAGCCGATTCGGTGAAGATTACTTACAATTTGAAGATCCACATGGTCTTCAATTAGAAATTGTCGCTCGTCAAGAAGGACCTAAAAGCATGTGGGAATTCAATGGAATCACTCAGGATGAAGCGATCAAAGGATTTGGAGGTGCAATCCTTTTCACGGCTGCTCCTAATCAAACGATTGAACTTCTTGAAGAAGTCATGGGATTAGAAAAAGTCGGACAGGAAGGGAATTATGTAAGGCTTCTTGCCAAAGGTGATCTTGGTAATATAATAGATATTAAACTGACAGCAAGTCCTCGAGGCCAGATGGGAGCAGGTACGGTTCATCACATCGCATGGCGGGCTAATGATTTTGAGGATCATCAAGAATGGAGGCAGCATCTAGCAGAAAATGGATATTATCCGACAGATATTCGTGATCGACAATATTTTAATGCGATTTATTTCCGAGAAGCAGGGGGTATATTGTTTGAAATCGCTACGGATCCTCCTGGATTTTCTCGTGATGAGCCATTTGAAAAGATGGGAGAACAGCTAATGCTGCCTGCTTGGCTAGAAGAAAAACGTGAACCAATAGAAGATACACTCATTCCAGTAACAGTTCGAGAATTGAAGGAGGATGAATCATGAAACATTTTTTTCATAAAGGAAAGGACTTAAGTAAACCGACATTGCTTCTTTTGCATGGCACAGGAGGAACAGAAACAGATCTATTGCCAGTGGCGGGGATGATTGATGATACTGCATCAGTCTTAGGTGTTCGCGGCAATGTTACAGAAAATGGAATGCCGCGATTTTTCCGAAGACTTGCTGAAGGAGTTTTTGATGAACAAGACCTTATTTTTCGAACAAAGGAACTATATGAGTTTATCGATACTGCAGCAAATGATTACGGATTTGATCGAAACAATGTAATCGCTATTGGCTATTCCAATGGGGCAAACATTGCGGGGAGTCTTCTTTATCATTACAAAGATGCGTTAAGAGGAGCGATTTTATTTCATCCGATGGTTCCTCTACGTGGAATTGAATTGCCCAATTTAACTAGAACACCTGTCTTTATTGGAGCAGGAACAAATGATCCGATATGTAAACCTGAAGAGACAAATGAATTAGCTGAAATGCTGAAGGGTGCAGGAGCACAGGTTGAGACTCATTGGGAAAATTATGGCCACCAATTGACCCATACTGAAGTTCAAAAGGCTGCTGATTGGTACTCATTACTTAAGTAAAGGATGATTACATGAAATCCATTAATCCAGAAAGCCTCAGTGAACGTGAAAACTATAAATTATTAATTGGGAGTATTATACCAAGGCCAATAGCATTTGTTACCACACTTTCTGAAAAGGGTGTGTTAAACGGAGCACCGTTTAGCTATTTTAATATCGTTACTGCAAATCCACCAATGATTTCTGTTTCTGTACAAAGAAAAAATGGAAAACAGAAGGATACAGCAATAAATGCGATTCAAAAAAAAGAATTTGTTGTTCATATAGCTGATGAATCATACATCAAAGCATTAAATGAAACTGCAGCAAGCTTTCCACCTGAGCAAAGTGAAGTGGAAGCCGCCGGATTAACTCCGGTTAAAAGCGATAGGATAGACGTTCCGGGGATTCAAGAGGCGAAAATTCGAATGGAATGTTTGTTAGAAAAAGTAATACCGCTAGGCGGTGATGAGCCAAGTTGTGATTTACTTATTGGAAGAGTCGTCTACTTCCATATTGCTGAAGAGCTTTATGAAAACGGACGAATCAATGCCAGTCAATTGCAGCCTGTCAGTCGTCTTGCGGGAAGCAGTTATTCGAAGTTAGGAGAACAGTTTTCCCTGGAGCGACCACAGTGAATTAGAGAAATAGTATTTATATTAATTGAGCTTTTATATCAAATATTTTAACAACAAATCTTTAGTAATACATTTTTGTAGATAATAAACTGCGGGGCACATGGATGTGATTTCAGTCAGGAAAATAAGCTGTTCATGTGCCCCACAGGACTTTATCAAAGGACTTTTTTTGTGATCAAAAACTCTCTTACTAAAATAGCAGATTGCGCAAATTGTAATCCTAATTGCCAAGCTCCAATTCCTCTTAAACGATATTTAACCACTAATTCCAGCTTTTGGGCACGAGCCCTTGAATCCTCAAACCATACAATGTGTCTCTTTCCTGATTCATCTCTATAGGAATAGAAAGGCTGTTGATATTCAGTAGAATATTGGATTGGAACTTGATATTTCATAGCTGTTGCCGTTGCACTAGCAACAGAAACAGCACGGGCACTCTCTACGGTTCCATTGGACATTGTCCATTCATATCCATATCGTGGAACACCAAGAATAATTTTATCTGATCTTATTAGATTAAGGGCATATCTTATAGTTTTTTCTACTTCTGTAATAGGGGCAACAGGTCCAGGTAGACTACTTGCCTCATGAAAGTCGTAAGCCATAATAAAAATAAAGTCAACAGCTGCACCAATTCCTCCGTAATCATACCCCTTTAACCACGAAACTTCATCATTTGTTTTAGCTGGTACTGCAACAGTTGTAAAATATCCTTCGGGTTTCAAACGCTCTCTTAATGAATGTAAAAAGCCACTATATAAGTCCCTTTCACTTTCACGAACTCGTTCAAAATCAATATTTACTCCAGCATAGTTTTTACTCTTGACTAGGTTGTAAATATTATTAATCAAGCGCTCTCTTAATTCAGGCGAATTTAAGACTCGTCTTGTTAATTCGGGACTAAATCCAGTCGTTGTTAGATTTGTTATAACTACAAGTGGTGCAACCTTATGCTCTCTCATGATCCTAATTAGTTGCTCATCATCTAATGTACTTAAACTCCCATCTTCGAGAAAATGGTACTCGAAAATTCCGAAATAAGTATTAATAGGAGCAAAGTTTTGAACAGTCATTAGATTTCTTTCAGGTGTAGAAGGAGTTATATAACTAAAACCTTCTGATTCATATTTTGGTCTGGGCGGTAAATATAACTGCATTCCTACCATTAAAAGATCGGATTGCAGACCATTAATGAGACGGATCGTTTCCAAAGAAATCAGACTCATTTGAGAGATGGAATATAGCGAATCACCAGGCTGAACAGTATACACATTTGTTGGAATAAGTAAATCTTGCCCTGGAACCAATCGATCCGATGTTAATCCGTTCATTATCCGAATACTTTCCAAAGTAACTTTGTATTTTGTAGCTATGGAATATAAGGAGTCACCCATTTTCACTACATATATAAACATAGATCTACCCCTTTTTCAAAATAGTTATTAGTTTAAATATATGTATTTGCATTATAAGAATGATTAGTAAATATTTTTTTGGTGGTGGAGTAATCATTATTTTTAATTAAAATAAAAAAAGGAGATGGGTATCTCCTTTTCCTTGTCTATTGTTTCAACTTCTACACATAAAAACACAGTTCATGTGTTTTTATGGAATGTGATTGTAGTCTTTATACAAAAAAATATAGAATAGAGAAAATGAAATTTTATCTTGTCCAAGCTAGGGATTATTTTTGGATTTTGAAAACAATTATTGGATTAATAGCTTAATTCCCGTAATGCAAACACCGATAATAAATCCGCAAATGGCCCCGTTTACTCTAATCCATTGCAAATCTTTACCCACATTATTCTCGATCATATCGATCAACATTTCGTCATCGAGTTTATCTAAATTTTCTTGAACAAGTTTTCCTATTTTAGAATGGTTTGTTTCAATAAAATGAGTGATTTGTGTATGCAGCCAGTTTTCGATATTTGTGATTTTATTTTCATCTTCACTAAGTTTGTTGAGTAAATCATTTAATAATGGAAATAGGTAATTATCCCAAAAATGATCATTATGAATAAATTCAATCGATTGTTTGGACAAGTTTTCCAAAATGACTTCTAATTGCTCATTAGGATCCCATTGTTGTAAAAATGTTTCCTTTAAGCCTTCGATTTCATGAACGACCTTCTCATTATTTTTAAGGTTGTCTAATCTGAAATGGATGGAAGAAAGAAGTTTTTCACGGTTCTGGCTATCAGGTTGTTTTAAATCACTAATAATATTTTTTAGAAGTTTTTGAATAAGTTTTCCAAGTTTTTCTTCGTTTACTAAACTTTGAAATGATTTTAATGCAAATTGCAAAAACCCATCTAATTCTATTTTGTTAAGTGCCTTCACCGCTGCTGAACCTAATTGTAATTTACTTTCTTCTTTTGAAACCCATTCTTCCCCTTGGTTCAATAGGTAATCCAGTGTTTTTTGATCATATTGACGATCAAGTATAAGATTAACAACATTTGCAAGAAGAGAATTTATGTTATATGAACCAAGGTAACCTTTAATTTGCTTTGTAATAATAGGGGCGAACTTTTTAATATCTATCTGAAGGATCAATTGTTCAATAAATGATAGTAGTCTCTTTTTAAAGCTTTCGGAATAAATTTCTTTTTTAGCAATTATAATAAGTTTTTCTGTTAGTTGAATGTTTTTTAATTTATTTACGATACTTTCTTTTGAGAGCCAATCTCTTTCAATTACTGAAACTAGTGCTTTTGTCATTCGTTTTCTATTCTTCGCTAATAAAGAGGTGTGGGGGATTGGTATCCCAAGCGGATGTCTAAATAAGGCAGTAACCGCGAACCAATCGGCTAAACCTCCAACAATTCCTGCTTCAAAACCTCCATGTAGTAAGCCCAGAAAAGGATTCGTATGTTCAAAAGGAAGTGTTGCAACAAATCCTACTCCCATAATAGAAAGTGACGTACGGGCTAAATATCTAGAGTTTTTTACCATAATCAAATCATCCTTAAAGATTAATCTTTTAATAATACCGTTTATTCATTCGAAAATAAATAGGCTATTTCCGCGAATATATTGAAAAAATCGCGGATATTTTAAATCTGTCTATTAATGACGAATTTTATCTATACTACATGAATTTTACCTGTTCTATTTATATTTTTCAAAGCTTTAAGCAGGATTTCTTTCCTAAAAGAGCGAATCTAAAGATGAATGAGATGCAAATAGGAGGCTATTTGAATGAATTCTTTCACCATTCGTAGGGCAATAAGAGAAGATGTCGACCAATTAATGAATCTATTGTATCAATATATTGTAGATTTTTATAAAAGACCCCGACCAGATGAAAAGGATGTTCAGGAGCTTATCCATCATTTATTAAAACATCCAGAAGCAGGTGTTCAATTTATTGCAGAATCAGAAGGAAGGCTCATTGGCTTTTCTACCTTATATTTTACATTCAGAACAACACGGGTGAAAAAAACTGCAATCTTAAATGATCTATTTGTTTCTCCAGATGCGAGGGGAATGAAGGTTGGGGAACAGCTTTTTAAAGAAAGCTTAGCATTTACAAAGGAGAACGGTTATGCAGGGATGTCTTGGCAAACCGCACATGATAATTATGTTGGGCAATCTTTATATGAAAAAATGGGCGGTACGCAAACTAATTCGGAATGGCTGCATTACGAGATTAATCATTTTTAATGCGAAAGGAAAATTAATTAGACAATAGTCCCCCAAATAATTAGGGGGACTGTTTGTTAGGTTTAAGTGAAGAGTCTTATTCTTTTACATCATGAATATATTCAAGCGGTGTAACTTTTGCATCTTCAAGATTTGGCTTTTGGAAATCAATTTTTAAAATAACCATATCGGCATATTTTTCGTTTTTGTCAGGAGATTGGACATGGATTTTCAATTTAATTTCATACCAGGTTTTTTTCGGTTGCACCGTATGATCATTATTGATTGAAAGTTTGGTAATTCGATCAGGAGTCCAAGTCGCCTTGTCACCATGCTCCTTTTTCACTGCTTCTGTTACAGCAGGTGTTACTGCTTTGATTATCATTTCTGGAGTTGGCGGTTTAATTTTCATTTTGTCATCATGATGAATCGTCTCCGCCATCACAAGTGAAGAATTGCCAATCAGAAAGAAAAAAAGGATAAGTATAGTTGCCTTTTTCATTCAAATCACCTCGATGATAATTTTTCCATCAAATCTTTTTCTATACATCATTTTTCGAGGATGTAGAAAAAAGAGTTTTCCACTGATTACAGAAAGAATAATTGTTGATAAATCTATTTGAAAGAAGGAAAACAAAATGAATCGTTTAAAGGATAGGATTGCTATCGTTACTGGTGCAAGTCGTCGCAGGGGGATAGGGGCAGCGATTTGTGAAGAACTAGCTCGTGAAGGCGCTGATATTTTCTTTACCCATTTTAAACCATACGATCGAAAAATGGATTATTACTTAGAGGAGGATGGGGATTATCCTAATGAGTTAGCTAATAGCTTGAATAAAATGGGTGTACGAGTTGGTTCGATGGAAATTGATTTGAGTCTTCCAGATTCACCACAAAAACTTTTAAATGAAGTAGAAAAACAATTAGGTCTGCCATCAATTCTTGTCAATAATGCAACATTTAGTATAGATGTAGATTATAAGACGATCACTGCAGCTATTCTTGATCAGCATTATGCAGTGAATGTTCGTGGTACATGTTTGCTTACGACTGAGTTTGCGAAAAGAATCGAAGGCTTACAATGTGGGAGAGTAATAAACTTAGTTTCAGGACAAGATAAAGCACCCGAGCCTGGGAATTTGGCTTATGTAACAACAAAAGGTGCTATCTCCGCCTTTACATTATCTATTGCTCCACATTTAGCTAGACAGCGAATTACTGTAAATGCCATAGATCCAGGTCCAACTGATACAGGATGGATGAATGAAAAACTTAAAGAACATTTATTACCAAAATTTCCGATGGGAAGAATTGGACAACCAACCGATGCGGCTAAACTAGCAGTTTTTCTAGCGAGTGATGATGCAGAATGGATTACAGGGCAAGTGATTCATTCTGATGGCGGGTTTTGGGATTAAAATCAACAATGGTTAGAGGAATTGTCCTTAATAAAATAGTATTTTATCTTTTTTTAGTTTTTAAAAAGAATTGCATATTTAATTAACCTCATTGGAAAGGATTTAAATCATGGAATTTATTATAAACAGTGAAAATTTTAACGAAGCAATTTCCGAAGTTAGTAAGGCAGTTTCTACAAAAACGCCACTTCAAATATTAACAGGTATTAAGGTGACTGCAAGCTCCGATTGTTTAACTTTAACTGGAAGCAATTCGGATATTATCATTGAAAAAAGTATTCCATTAATGAAAGATGGAGTAAAGATAATAGAAATAGTACATGAGGGTAGTGTTGTTATTCCTGCAAAATTTTTAAGTGAGATTGTTAAGAAATTACCAGGAAAAATTCATCTTAAAGTGAATGATAATCACTTGATTACAATTCAATCAAATGAAATTGTTACAAGCTTAAATGGCTTAAATTCGCAAGAATACCCGCGTATCCCTAAGATAAATAAAAACTATGACCTAAAAATTCATGGGAATGAATTAACGGAGATCATAAAGCAAACCGTATTTGCAGCTTCAAAAAGCGAAATGAAGCCAGTATTAACAGGAGTACATATGTCCTTCTCAAAGGATAAACTTACTTGTGTAGCAACGAACTCTCATCGTTTAGCGATGCGGGAAAGAATGATCCAATCGAATATTCAATGTTCCATCGTTGTACCTAGTACAAGTTTAAATGAATTATTAAAATTGACGGAATTTGAATTAAGTGAAATCAAACTATTTATTACAGAAAATTATATTGTATTTCAATCCGATTCAACTACTTTATATTCCAGATTAATAGAAGGAGTTTATCCAAACACTTCGGGTTTAATACCAACTGATGTAAAAACAACTATTACTTTGAATACGAAACAGTTTTTAAAAGGGATTGATCGTGCTTGTTTGTTTGCAAGTGAATGGAGAAATAATAATGTAAACCTATCGATAATAGAGGGGTCTAAGTTAAAAATATCCTCGAATTCATCAGAAGTTGGAAAAATAGAGGAAATTCAAACTTTAAAAGAGATAACTGGTCAAGATGAACTGTATATATCTTTAGATGGAAGTTTTCTAAAGGATGCATTAAAAGTTATTAGGGAAGAAGAAATAAAAATTAGCTTTAGTGGTTCGATGAGGCCCATCTTAATTGAACCTGTGGGGAATCCTACATATCTGCAACTTATTTCACCAGTAAGATCGTATTAAGGGGAATACAAAATCTGGATAACATTTCAATTGTAAGAATATATGGAGGGATAGTTATGGCAAAGTATCCAGCGTTTAAACTATTTTCTACTTGCTCTTAGCAAAGACTGCTAATAAAGTTTTTGTTGAGTAAAGTTTTTATAGGTTAGTAGTCTTTGCAAAATCTTTAAATTTTTTAAAGAGGAGCAAAGCCGATGAAATATTTGAATGCACAAAATGTATTACCCAAGGAAGTATTAACGATTATTCAAGAATATATAG
Source organism: Heyndrickxia sp. NPDC080065 (assembly GCF_050281185.1). Classification (NCBI taxonomy): domain Bacteria; kingdom Bacillati; phylum Bacillota; class Bacilli; order Caryophanales; family Bacillaceae; genus Heyndrickxia; species Heyndrickxia sp. NPDC080065. The sequence goes on from NZ_JBNNWS010000010.1 coordinate 97,521, forward strand.
ATGGAGAATATATTTATTTCATGAGAGGCAGGAGCTTGGTTAACACTAGGCTCCTCTTTATTTTCAAAGAATTCTTAAATGAGTGAAGGAAATCTACGATAAAGATAATATTTCAACGATAACCAAGCGAATTCAACCATCAATAAAAGAAATAGATACTTATCAGCCGAAAAAATAGAAATACAAGCCCAACATTCGTCCGAAATAGCCGAAATTTCGGCAATTTAATTAACGAAAAATTATATTTATTTAGTATTTTCAAAGATAAAGAGTTTGGCACGATAATTGCATTATTAATAAGTGAAACTATTTTAAAGGGGGAATATGTTGTGAAAGCTGCAGTTGTTAATCAATTTAAAAAGAAGCTTGAAATTAAGGAAATTCCAATTCCTATACTTGATTATGGAGAAGTACTAGTGAAGATTGAAGCATGTGGAGTTTGTCATACAGACCTTCATGCTGCACACGGAGATTGGCCGGTAAAACCGAAGCTTCCACTTGTTCCTGGACATGAAGGAGTTGGGATTGTTGAAGAAGTAGGTGAAGGAGTTACCTCGATTAAAGTGGGAGATCGTGTAGGAATCCCATGGCTATATTCCGCTTGTGGAGAGTGTGAATATTGTCTAGCAGGGCAAGAGACATTATGTTTGAACCAATTAAATGGAGGGTATTCAGTAGATGGGGGATATGCTGAATATTGTAAGGCTCCGGCTAATTATGTTGCTAAAATTCCTGAAAATGTAGATTCTGTTGAGATTGCGCCTATTCTTTGTGCAGGTGTTACTACCTATAAAGCTTTGAAAGTATCAGATGCAAAACCAGGTGATTGGGTTGCAATCTATGGTATCGGTGGTCTTGGACATGTTGCCCTCCAATATGCGAAAGCAATGGGCTTTAATGTGATTGCTGTGGATATTCAAGATGAAAAACTTGATCTTGCCAAGAAGCTAGGTGCCGATCTTACTATTAATGGTTTAAAAACAGACCCTGTCCAAGAAATTCATGATAAAGTTGGAGGAGTCCAGGCATCTGTAAGTGTAGCCGTAACAAAGAAAGCCTTTGAACAAGCATATCAGTCAGTGAAACGCGGGGGGACATTAGTAATCGTCGGATTACCACATGATGAATTGCCAATCCCTATATTTGAAACAGTATTAAATGGAGTTACTGTTAGAGGTTCGATCGTAGGAACGAGAAAAGATATGCAGGAAGCCCTGGAATTTGCAGCGCAAGGAAAAATCAAAACAAACATTGAAACTGCTTCACTTGAAGATATTAATGATGTATTTGAGAGAATGGAAAAAGGTCAAATCAATGGAAGGGTAGTTTTAACACTTTAGTTCATGTGATAAAGTGGAAATTATCAAATTACTTGTGTCTTTAACATTTTTAATCGGTTTGGAGCGCTTATTCTAAATGTTAAAACGCAAGATTAAGAACAAAAGCGCAAGCGCCTTGCTCATCGGCGTACGGATTTCGTAGTCTTCGACTGAGATAAAGGAAACACTGCGAGGGACGAGCCGATGTTGACTTATCGTAGGGAGGAGACGGAGAAATCCGCTAGCCGATAGGCGCTGGAGCTAGACGGAAACCTCGCTCTTCGTAAAGTTATTCACAGTGCGAGTCTTTTATAATTACGCTAAAACGAATAAAAAGGACACTCGCCATCTATTCAGCGATCGAGTGTCCTTTTTCATTTAAGATATATCTTAATTTGCGTATACTAATGTTTAGTTTTTTTGCAGCTTCCCCTCGATTCCCCATAGTTTCTTGTAATGTCCTCATAACAAATGCTTTTCCTGCTGTGATTTCAAGCTGTTTAATACAATCAATGACTTGATCATAGGAACTCTCTTCTTCCTGCCAAATTTCCTTCAATTCTGCGACCCATTGATTAATATAAACATCAAATGCAAGTGGATTATGTTTTTTGTTCATAGATGGTAATTCTTGCTCGAGAATGGAAGAGTTGCATTCTTTCCTGATTTTTTCTGGCAAGTAAGAGGGGGTTATGATTGCCGTTTCCCCCTCAGCTAAAGTAAGAGCTAGTTTTACCATATTTACTAGTTCTCTAATGTTTCCAGGCCATGAATATTCTTGCATCAGTTTCAAAGAATCCTCCGAGAAGGATAGATCCGTTTTGTATTTTTTTAAATAATAGGATAAAAATAAAGGGATGTCTTCTTTTCTATTTCTAAGTGGTGGAATGATTAGTTTTACTACATCGATCCGATATAAAAGGTCTTCTCTGAATGTTTTATTTTCTACAGCTTCCGCTAAATTAACATGTGAAGCAGCAATGATTCTCGTATTAGTTCTTCTTACCGATTCATCTCCTATTCGCATAAATTCTCCTGTTTCTAAAACTCGTAAAAGTTTCACTTGAGTGGATAATGAAGCTTCACCTATTTCATCTAAAAATAAAGTTCCTTTATTCGCAATTTCAAAGATTCCTTTTCGGTCTTTTACTGCTCCTGTAAACGCTCCTTTTTCATGACCAAACAGCTCACTTTCTAGAAGGGATTCAGATATAGCACCACAATTAATACCAACGAACGGCTGTGATTTTCGTTCGTTTGCTTGATGGATAAAGTGGGCTAAAACCTCCTTGCCTGTACCAGTCTCACCTTCAATTAGCACATTGACATTTTTTTTCGCAATTTTATAAGCTAATGTAATTAAATGGTTCATTTCTGTGCTGTTTCCCACGATTAGTCCAAGATTTTCTGCAAGCTGATGCATTTCATGTTGTGAATTTGCTTGTGTACTGACTAAAAGCTGTTCAACTAAAGATTCTACCTCGTCGATGTTATCAAAAGGCTTTTCAATATAGTCATTGGCTCCAAATTTGATTGCTTCAACTGCTGTTTTAACCGTACTGTAGCCAGTCATAATAATAACCTTACATAATGGATTTAACTGTTTCAGCTTTTTTAATAGTTCGATTCCATTTATGTCGGGAAGCTTGACATCAATCATCGCTAAGTCATAGTTCTTTTTTGGGGCTAGCTGTTGAAAGTCTTTTCCACTATATCCTATTGTGATGTCAAATCCTTTACTAGTTAGTAAATGAAATAAAAAATTTCCTACTTCTCGTTCATCATCGATAATTAAAATGTTCGCCATACTCTAACCCGCCTTCAATATGTGTTGGAAGGATTAATGTAAAGGTACTTCCATTTTCGTACATGCTATTTACTTTAATTGTCCCGCCATGTGCCTCTGCGATTCCTAAGCTTACTGATAATCCTAGTCCTGTTCCTTTAACAGCTTTTTTTGTTGTGTAGAAGGGGTTAAAAATCTCTTGTATCCTATCTGCTTGAATTCCAGCGCCATTATCTGTGACGGATAGTGTAACCCACTTTTTTTCACCTTCCATATGTATGTTGGATGCAATCGTAATTTTTTTCTGCTTGGAATGACAGTTCTCCAATGCATCTTTTGCATTTAACAATAAATTAATTATGATTTGTCCTATTTGCTGAATGCTTCCGTTAATTGGGAGCATCGGTTCCTCTTTTTTTACTTCGATATGAATATTTTGTTTTTCAATTTGGTAACCAATAATGCTTAATACTTGATCTATTGCCTCATTAACAGAGAACTCTTCAAATAAATACTCATCCTGCCGTGAAAAGGTAAGTAAATTTTGAATGATATGCTTACATCGTTTGCCACAATGATAGATATCTGTAAGTAGCTTGTAGGACAAGTCATTTTTTTCTGTATTTCTTAAAAGCAATTGGGAATTTCCTAATACAGCGGTTAACGGATTATTTAATTCATGGGCTACACCAGCAGCCATTTCACCAATAGCTGCAAGCTTACCTGATTGAATCAGCTGAGCTTCGATTATTCTTTTATTAGATACATCTTTTAAATAAAGGATCATCCCATCCATCTCATCGATTTCATTAAACACTGGGTATGAATGAACCTCACATATTCTTTGATTAAACAATTTTAACTCTTCATAGGAAGGTTCCCTTGTATGAATGCATTTGAGTAACAGTTTTTTAAAATCCGTTTCCTGTCCGAATGCTTCTTCTAGATTTCGTTCATCCTTTAAGTTTAAATCGTTTTTTGCTGCATCATTCATACGCAATATTTTTCCATTAATATCAACTACAATAATCATATCTTTTACTGCGCGAAAGGTATTCTCCCATTCTTTTTTACTATTTAAAACCTCATTGAAAAGTCGGACATTTTCTAAGCAGACAGCTAGTTGGTCAGACAATTGTTGGAAAAAGGAAAGGTCTGCGTGATTATATTGAGTCTCTTTTTTACTGCTAATACAAAGTACGCCTATGATATTGTCTTTACTAAAAAGGGGAATGGCGAGAACACATTTCATTTTCATTTTGGCTAATATATCTAATTCTAAATATTGCTGTATACGGCTCCCATTTGAAATCTTTTGATAGACCATTTCCCTTGAATCGATTGCTTCCCAAAATAAGGACTTCTCTTTATAAAAGATCAATTCATAACCGGAATCTTTCCACTCCATTGGATATAAATTGGACATCATTAATTGGTTGTTTTTTCGAATAGATAGGCTGATATGGTCAATGAAAAAGATCGTTTTTAATTTATCGCTTATGTTTTTTAACATCCCATCCATGGACATGTTTACATTAAAGCTTTTCATCACATCATTAATGATTTCAAGCTGTAAGTTTTTCTTTTTTGTTTCAGCGATTGTTTTTTTCAATTCTGTATAGTAGTTTCTTTTGGATGATTGAACACCTGTCAAAAGTTCAATCATTTCATCCCTTTTGACCATTTGAATTTCCTCCTACAAGGCTTGTCTAAATAGAGCTTCAATATCTTCAATCGTAATATCGCGTGGGTTAGTAATAATACATGCATCCTTGATAGCGATTTGGCTCATTTCCATAATGGACTCTTCTATCAATCCCATTTCAGTTAGTCGCTGTGGTGCGCCAATATCTAAGGACAGTTTTTTTACATGATCGATTGCTTTTCTACCAGCTTCTATCGGTGAGAGGGTGTCAACTTTTTCACCTAAAAGCATGGCCATTTCTTTATATTTTTTCGGAGCTGCTATAAAGTTAAACTCCATAACATGTGGAAGGAGACAGGCATTTACATCACCATGTAATAATGGAAAGCGACCGCCAATGGCATGTGACATCGCATGTACAGCGCCTAATATGGCGTTAGAGAATGCAAGTCCTGCTTGCAGGCTTGCCATTGCCATCTTTTCTTTTGCTTCTTGATTCAAATGAGATGCGACAGATGGACGTAAATACTTGGCAACGAGCGAGATAGCGTTTTTTGCTTGAACATCTGTTAAAGGTGTTGCAGCGATACTGACATACGCTTCAATGGCATGTGTCAGTACATCCAGTCCTGTAGAAGCTGTTAATCTCTGACTTTTAGTGGTTAAGGTTTGTGGATCAACAATGGCAATATCAGGAACAAGTGATTTAGAGACAATGGTCATCTTTTTTTTATTTATCGAATCGACAATAATTGAAAATTGCGACACTTCAGAACCGGATCCTGCTGTTGTTGGTACCATAATCAGTGGTGGCAATGGAAAATCGATTTGATCAACCCCTTCATAATCATGGATTTTGCCGCCATTTGATACGAGAATAGCGATAGCCTTTGCCGAATCAATAGCACTTCCGCCCCCAACTCCTATAACAGCATCACATTCATTTTTTTTATAAATGGCAGCTCCATTATCTACCTCATAATCTTTCGGATTTTCAGTAATATCACTGAATGTTGCATATTTTAGTCCAGCTTTTTTGCATCCATTCACTACATGCTCCAGCCACCCAGCATGAATTACACCTGGATCAGTGACAATGAGGACATTTTTTGCCCCTAATCTAATGCAGCTCTCCCCGACTTGATGAATGGAGCCGTTTCCAAAAATCACTTCTGGCATTACGAATTTGTTTATTAACATACATTCACCAACCTTATTTATAAAAATGTCTAAATTTGTAGTTATACGGACTTTTGGCTGGAATCCATATAATTAGGATTTAGCTTTTTAGAATTAAATGATTGTTTTAAAGATAATGTTCGCTTTTTGTCGGATATTCTCCTTTAAGAAATACAAGAAAATATAGTTAACTTGTTCTATTAAAATAAAATGCTATTTGCAATTAATTAGAATAATGGTAAAGTTGGATAAATATACAAATTATATTAAAAATATGAAGGGGGAAATAGCATGTTTCCAGTACTAGAAACAGAAAGACTAAGATTAAGAGAAATAACTGAGAATGATGCTGAAGCAATCTTTTCTTATTTTTCAAAGGATATTGTAACGAAGTATTATGGACAAGAAACATTTGTCAGTATTGAACAGGCTAAGAAGTTTGTAGAGCTATTTTCAAAAAATTTCACTGATAAACGCGGGATTAGATGGGGAATTGAGAGAAAAGAAGAGAATGGCCTAATTGGAACGATTGGATTTAATGCATGGATACCACATCATAAAAGAGCAGAAATAGGATATGAACTCCATCCTGATTTTTGGCAAAAAGGGTATGCATCAGAAGCGGCTAAAAAAGTACTTGAATATGGAATAAAAGAGCTCGGTCTTACTCGAATCGGTGCTGTCGTCTTTTTAGAAAATACAGCTTCTAATCAAATGCTAACCAAATTGGGATTTCAAAAAGAAGGGGTCCTAAAAAATTATATTTATCAGAACGGTGTTCCTCATGATACAAATGTTTATGGTTTGGTTCCAGTAAAGTAAGCTATTTAGTACAGTTTTTATTAAGGTTCTTTTCTTCAAACGATTAAGATTAACAATTTAATATAAAACAAAGAAGTGGATTTTTTATCCACTTCTTTGTTATTACATATAGTTCTTACCAAAAAGGAATTTTAAAGGAAGAAAGCTAGTATAAATCCTATTAATAAAAATAAAACAGAACCAAAGTTAAAACAGTTGATTCTTAAGGAACCAATAGTTCTATTAATTTTATATTTATTTTTTAATCCTATATAACTTTTTGCCACTAAAGTCTCACTTGCATTAGTGAATAGACCTCCCGAACTTGAAAAAAAGATAAAAATGGCAGAGAAAAATACTCCTACAAAAAAAGTTGCATCTAGTAGTCGAATATTGAATTTGTATGCAATCAAATAAGAAAGAACCAGTTCAACAATCATAACTATAAATGTAAAGATGACAAACTTAATATAATTCATTTTATCCCTCCTTCAAAGTAATGAAAGTATATCTTTAGTACTTCTTTGTTTCTCTCTAATTATTAATCTGGGTTTTGGGTAACGAACCTTTGCCTTATTATAAGGTCATCCTTTCTTAATTTATAAATTTATTTTAACGCAAAATTAATAATTTTCTTTCAAAAAAACTTAAAGTCTGCAAGGAGAAGTCAAAAGGAAATCGGAAAATGATTTAACGGTATGTAGAAAAGGGGACAATTGATAATGTGATTGAAGGAATTTTGGGAATTTCGTTGAAAATTATATTATTAATATACTATAAAGGGGTATGAGTTATGAATATTGAATCAGAGGTTGCAACTCAGGTTTATCGTTTAAGAGAACTTCACGAGAATTTCTCTGAAGGAAAATTTGAAGAAATGAATGCATTATATTCGGATGAGTTTCAAGGCTGGCTTTATATGCCAATTAGTGGAGAATTGGAATTTTATAATGCAGAACAAATAAGGAAAGGAAATCAAGAAGCAGCTGAGTATTATAAGAACAAAAATATTAAATTTATCTACTCTGGTTTAATGATTGTTCCTCAAACTGAAAATCAAGCAGCTGTTTCATATGAAATTACCCATCAAAACGGAGATAAAATGGTTAGAGCGCTATCCCTTGAAGTTTGGAAGAAGGAATCAGACGGAAAGTGGAGAATAATACGGTGGTATGAAGAAAAGGGAAGAAGTTCATAAAAAAGTTGGAATAAATCATTAGTTATTATTTTTGGAGGTATAAATGGGTTATATTGAAGATTTACGAAAAGTGGTTGGGAATCAGCCTCTCATATTAGTTGGAGTTGCTGTTGCAGTGATTAATGAAGATGGAGAACTTCTATTACAAAAAAGAAGAGATGGGGTTTGGGGAATTCAAGTGGGATTTATCGAATTAGGCAAATCTACTGAGGAAGCTGGTAGGAGTGAGGTTTTGGAAGAAACAGGGAAGAAATTGGGGGGACTTGATTTAATTGGAGTTTTTTCAGGAAAACAATATTATGTTCAATTACCAAATGGTGAAACATTTTATCCAGTTACAGTAGCCTATGTGACAAAAGAAATTAAAGGCGGATGGAATTGAAACAATGGATGCAAAGTTTTTTAAAGTAAATGAATTGTCGGAAGGACTTAGTCCATTTATTAAAAATCTTATTAAACAATACTCTCGTTCCTTATCTTTTAAAATAATTAGTGGATGTTCTTCTTAGAAAAAGAGGCATCGTTCTAGGCGTCTTTTCCTTTTGAGTTAAAATATATTATTTTCATAAGCGGATAGTACGATATAAAAAGAGATAAGGAATCAGTTTTCTTTATCTCTTTTTGTATATGTTTTTTTATAACATATATTATTGTTTTTAGTTTTATGTAACGATATTTAAAAAATCAAATTTAGAAAATACCAAAAAGGTAGTAAATGATATATATACTACCTTTCTGGAGAGGGGATTCGGTTTAGAGCTAAATGGATGGGGTGGGGAATGGTTAGCTCGTAATATAAGATATTCAATATTTGTTAAAAAGTAATGGACAACTGTCAACAGCAACGTGGAATTTTTTAAGACTTTTGAAAAAACAACGATTGTCATTGTACGAGGGTAAATTTCCTATTATAGAAAATTATTAAAACTATGTCTTCAAACAGAGTGTACATTTACTTAAAAATTTAGAAGCTGATTCGATGCCATGAATTGTTTGGAATAATGAAATGTAGTTTTAAAGTTACTAGATTGACAGTTTTCCTTCAAATATTTTGTACGAAGTTCTTGCTATTTGTTTTCAGAAAATATGAAACAATTATACCTATCTATTCGTAAATATAAAAAACAATTCCTGAGGTGTTTGCATGATTCAAAATTTCTTTTTTTCTATAAGTTTAATAAACCTAGTTCTAACGATTTTAGCCTGGGCAATCATTGGTTATCTTGTCTTTCATTTTTATAAAAAACGACAAGAGAAGCCAAAAGTATGGAAAGTGGTTCTTACCCTACTCATTGGCTTATTTTCATTCTCCTTAAATTGGTACATATTTGATGAAATAGTAAGGATTCCAATTTTGCCACTCGGTGTATGGATATTGTATTTATTTTTTAGAGGTAAAGAAAATAACTGGACGAAGTATCGACCATATGCATGGATCGGTTTTTTTGCTAATTTTATTTTTCTAATCACATATTTTGTTTCGATACCCATTCAGCATTTCATCTATCCTCCTGATAAACCATCTACGTATCTATCTAATATTGAGGATACATCCATTGTCGTGACACACCCTTCAGGAAAGAAGAGTTTACTAAATAAGAAGAGCTTGCTCAGCCAGTTACCGACTATGAAGGAGGAAAATTTTTTTAGTGATACATGGTATGACGAAACGTTTATGAAGTATGATCGAAAAACTATGAAAGAACGTTTTCCTTATCAGTTGCATGGAGCATCGGCGAAATGGGGAAGTGGATTATCATACGTGATAAATATTGAAAAGGATGGTAAGGGAATTTTAATATCTACTACGCATAAGCAATATTACTTTCGTAGTAATCAGACATTCATGATGAAGGGAGGAGAATGATATTGAAGAAAAAAGGTGTAATAGCTGCTTTAGGTGGAATTGTATTCATTGTCTCTTTTCTTTTCATTTATTGGTTTTATTTTTCTAAGCCAGCCTTGTTTCCGGGAAATGCACAATTAATGAAAGATATAAACCACTTATTTCCTGAAGCATCTGTAAAAAAGATTCAAGATACATATAATTTGGATGAACGTCATGTATTTGTACCATTTATAACAAGTGAAAACCAATATGGATTTAGCTGCTGGGAATGGAAAAAGAATAAATGGAAGCTAGTAGCAATAAATTCGATTGGGGAACCATCCTTGTGGAGGATTAATAAAAAAGATCCATCAACGTATCGTTTTATTTGGAATATGCCTCCTAATGATAATTTGAGTTCGATTCAATTCTATTTAATTAAAGACAGAAATTATCATGTGACTGAAGGAATTGGAAATTATGAACCGAAAATTCAAATGAATAAAGAAATATCACTTCTTGGAAAGCCATATGGAGTCCTAAAACTGCCGAATGATTGGGTGTCTGTTATGGATTCAATTAAAAATATAGAATCAGGAAAGAAGCCTGACTTATTTTTTTCTAGTCTTTTTTCTAATCCATCAATATACTTTGGATGGATTCCATATAATCAAAAAGGAAAAGAAGCTAATCTTAATAATATTTTAAACGGAAATGGCTTTTCATCTTCAAGTGGAGATATAGAAAATTTACTTATCTTAACTGAAGAAGAAATTGAATTTACACAAGAGCTAAGTCCATGAGGAAAAAAGGTTAGCTGCCATAATTAAAAGAGGGTGTATGGAAATATGAATAAATTAATGCCAATTGAAGCAGCAAAACAATTTATCAATAAACATTTTCCAAATTGTCATGGAGCACTTCTAGCTGGAAGTGTTGTACGTGGCGAAGCAACTGAAACATCTGACCTAGATATTGTTATTTTTGATAAAAACCTGAATTCGTCCTATAGAGAATCTTTCATTGATTTTGGCTGGGCAATAGAGGCTTTTGTTCATAATTTAACATCATATAAACATTTTTTTAAAAGTGATTGTGAAAGAGCGAAACCTTCTATGCCCCAAATGGTTTCTGAGGGAATCATTCTAAGAGATGAGGGCTTCATTGATTCGATAAAAAGAGAAGCGAATGAGCTTTTAGAAAAGGGACCAGTAGAATGGTCAGCAGAAACAATAAGAATCAAGCGTTACTTTCTTACTGATGCGTTGGATGATTTTAAAGGTTGCTCAGACAGGTCCGAAGAACTGTTTATTGCAAATTCCCTTGCAGATTTGATAAGCGAATTCGTGTTGAGAACCAATGGCAAATGGATTGGAACTTCGAAATGGTTAGTCCGTACATTAAAGAATTTTGACGAAACATTTGCCAATCAATTTGTTGAAGCATTTGATCTTTTTTATAAAACTGGAGAGAAACAAAGGATTATTCAAATAGTTGAACAAGTCCTCCAGCCTTATGGTGGTGAGTTATTTGATGGTTTTTCATTGGGTAAAACTAGGCTGTGAGAGATGATGGAATAGACGTTAAAGTGACAAAATTGGTTGGAAAATATTATCTTATTATGCATTTAATCATGAACGATATTATCACTTTGAAATATATTCTGAGGGGGATTTTGAGTGAGCGAGAAATTTTTTAGTAAACATTTTAGAATTGAAAAAGTTAATGAGGGGTTATATGTTGCAATCGCAAAAGAGGGTGGTGGTGCCGTTGCGAATGCAGGTATTGTAGATTTAGGTGATCAAACCATTGTGTTTGATACTTTTAATACGCAACAAGCAGCAGAAGATTTAAAATCGATCGCAGAAAGCATAACGAACTGCCCGGTTAGTTGGGTAATAAATAGTCATTGGCATGGTGATCATATTCGTGGCAATCAAGTATTTAAGGATAGTTGCATCATTTCAAGTCAAATTACATATGAGAAAATGAAGGAAAATCATCCATCAAGAATCAATCATCAAAAAAATGATATTCTAGGTCTGAAGGAGTATATTGAATCATTAAATAAGAAATTTAATCAAACCAATGATATAAGCTTAGAGAACCAAATCAATTTTTTAAGAGAAATAGAAGCATCTTTGCCAACATTGGAATTGACTTTACCACAATTAGCTTTTAAAAATGAAATAAACTTTTATGGATCAAAACGGAGCGCGAAACTTTGCACTTTAGGTGGAGGACATTCATTCTGCGACTCCTTCCTCTATATTCCAGAAGATAAAGTCATATTTATGGGAGATTTATTATTTGTTGATTGTCATCCCTCCTTTTTTGATGAAACAGATCTAGAAAAATGGATACATATATTACAGATGATTGAAAATATGGCCATCGAGGTAGCAATTCCCGGACATGGTCCAATTGGAACAAAAATAGATCTCCAAAAAGTAATCAACTATATAAATGAAAAAACGATTGTTGCACACGAAAATAATCAAATCGAAAAATAATCTCTTGGAAGTTTTTAATTTATCAAAATAAAATGATTTAGTTTGGTTCAACAATTGTTATGTTTAAAATATGTGAAAGTTCAGGTATATGCTTGAACAACATTAAAATATTCATTAAATACAACAAAACTAGGATTTTGTAAAAATATCAGAATACGAATAATGGTAATATGGTGAAATCAAGAGAGGGGTGAAGACAGTTGGGTTCAAGAATAATGCATTTAATAATTGCGAATCAAATTGCTGAACAATTTTCTATACAGGATCGTACATCATTTTTACTCGGAGGTATTGCTCCAGATGCCGCTTCATCTAAAGAGCAGTCACATTTCTATACCGGGGATATAAATGATTATTCTCGGAGTATCGATTTTGTAGAATTCCTACATAAGTATGATTCGTATAAATATTCTAATTATATACTAGGTTACTATACCCATCTTGTTGCCGATGATCTTTGGTTAAAAGGGTTTTATTTGGCTTGGTTGAAAAACCGAATGGATAATAATCAGTCGATTTTAGAACAATATCATCAGGATTTTCGATTGTTAAACGGAAAATTACTCAACCATTATGGATTAACATCTTACTTAATGAAAACTTTGCAACACGAAGGTAGTGCTCTGGATCTAGATGAAGTGACGATCGGAAATTTGTATCAATTTATTCCATTTGTATTAGAAGATATGAATTTCGATCCAAAGTATTTGGATGAACCACTAACTGTTTTTACCTTTGACCAGATAGTTGGTTATATTGAAACATCTATTGATAAGGGAATAAAGCATATCCATTCATTAATGCGTCAAAGCGATGTATGTTAAGGTTTATTTCTGAGACTTAGTAAACTTCCATATTGATAATCTGATAAATGAAAGGGGAAAAAATTTTGATTAAAGCTATTATTTTTGATTTTGATGGCTTAATTATCGATACAGAGACGGCCTGGTATGAAGCTTATAAAGAAACAATGGGTTATTATAATTCTGATCTGCCTCTTGAACATTTTGCGAAATGCATTGGAACAGATAATAATGTACTTTATGAATTTTTCAAAGAGCAGCTAGGGGAAAAGTGTAATATTGAAGAAATTGAAACCATGGCAAAAGGTTTTTATAATCAAAAGATGAAAGAGCTAAATGCACGTGAAGGTGTGAAAGACTATTTAGATGAAGCTAAAAGCTTAGGATATAAAATTGGTCTTGCTTCAAGTTCAACGAAGGAGTGGGTAACTCAATATTTAGATGAACTAAAGTTATTAAACTATTTTGATGTCATCATCACAAGTGATGACGTCAATAAGGTAAAGCCAGCACCTGACCTGTACTTAAAAGCCATTAATGCTTTAAATATCAGAGCAGATGAAGCGGTAGCATTTGAAGATTCCTTAAATGGATCCATGTCGGCTATATCGGCTGGACTTAAGTGTGTGATTGTACCAAATTCTGTGACAGAGTCTTTAGCATTTGAAAATCATGCCTTGAGACTAAAATCAATGGCAGAGAAAAGTTTGAATGATGTAATAAAACTTATTGAGGAATAATAAGTGCATGGGACTACTCTTAGGACGACCACTTGCCTTCACGGTGGTCGTTCTATAATTGTTTATATCGTACAATTTCGAATAATCAATGTAGTAAAAACTTGGTAAACTGTTTGATAAAAAACTTAGGTAACGTATTTCTTTGTTTCTGATTGAAAACTTATAAAATCTACTATAAGTTTATCAAAGCAGCCTATTATAAAGAACTAAAAGATAAGTTTTGTTAAAAATGAAGGAGAATTTAATTAAGAAATGAGATGATATCATATTGAGAAATAGAGGGTCATCTATTCTAATCGAAAATAGTAGAGTTTGTTTGATAAAAAGATCCAGGGATGGTCAAGTATATTATGTAATTCCAGGTGGAGGAATTGATAAAGGTGAAACTCCTGAACTTGCTGCCAAAAGAGAAGCATATGAAGAGTTAGGTGTAAAAATTATTGTTAAAGAAATATTTGGAAAAGTTGAATATAAGGGAACACAATTTTTCTTTTTAGCTGATATTGTTGAAGGTGAAATTGGAATTGGTACGGGTGAAGAATTTACTGACGCAAATAGGAATCGTGGTACTTATGAACCTATGTGGGTAGATATAGACAAGTTATCTTTAATTGATGTAAGACCAAAAGAAGTTGCTGAAAAAATACAATCCATATTTAATTAAAAAGAGTAAAGGTTGAGTTTCTTTTTCTTATTCAAATATCAATTGCAGAATAGTTGAAGAACACTAAAAATTGTTTTAATATTCTAATATATTTATAATAGCATTTAAAATAAGGGGAGATTACTTTGGCGTTAAAAGTAGGAGACATAATTAAGTTTGAACGGGCTTTCACAATAGAAGATGTTGAATTGTTTACTAAGATTTCAGGTGATGAGGGATCACATCATATTAACCCTGACGAACATGGAAGACTTATAATTCAGGGGTTACTAACTGCTACATTACCGACAAAAATAGGTGGAGATAACAACGTACTTGCACGTACTATGAATTTTGAGTTTTTAAGACCAGTATTTACAGGGGATAGAATAATTTGTGAAGTAACAATTGAGAAACTCGAAAAGCAAGATAATAGAACTTCTATTGCCGCATCTTTTTTATGTAGAAATCAGAATGAGAAAGTAGTATTAAAAGGGAATTTTTCAGGAGTTATACGATAAATCCAAAATTTTTTCTTCGGCAAAAGGGTGTTGTTCATAAAGGAGAAGAGCGCTTTTTTGTTGAGAGAAATAGTTTTGTCCAATATAGGACTGGAATATTTGTGCTGAAATATCTATAGCAGGGATGAAATGTAAAAAAGACAAAGACATAACCAGTCCTTGTCTTTTGATAAAGCTGTTTTCGTAAAGATTGTTGATTCATCGTAAAAAGATAGCCTTCAAATATAGCTCGGTTTCGGGGCATCTTTTCTAAAATATAATTTATTATCTAACATGATATTGTAGTTTTTATTAAGATTTTCTTTTAAAAAAGCAACAAAGTTTTAGAAAAGAGCCTTTCATTATTTAAACAGTAATATTAGCAGATTCTTTAGAACTATTTATACATTTTTTTATATCTAGAATTGCTTGTAAATGCATGCCTTCATGAAAAATAGTTCTAATTAATACTTGCTCAATGGTATGCATCCCCATTTCTGTAGGAGGATATTCATCCTCTAGTCTATCACCAAATGTTTCTTTTATTTGAGCAGGCTGTTTTTTTAATAGTGTCTTTAACTCTTTGAATGAAGGTGTTTCAGAGTTAAAATCAGTTGGGGACGTTCCAAATCCAAACCAAGTATTCATTTGTTCAGAAACATCATTTTTTTCTTTAGTTAATGCTTGAATCCATAGAATTTGGTCGAGATAAATATGCCCAAGGTTCCAACGAATATTATTATTAAATCCCCTTGGGATAATCTCTGCTTCCTCATCTGTTATAGATTTAAGTACACTTAGGATGTAATTTCTATAACTTTCCAATTGATTAAATAATACTTCATGACGTTTTTTCATTCACATTCCCCCTTTTGTATTAATAGTAATAATATTCGATAAACTCCATTTATTTACCTGCAAAATATAAAAATGGTAGAGTTAAAAAATTCAACGTCCTGATGCAGGAATGATTAAACCTATCGATATTACGAAAATGAGATTTGTTATGACATTCAAGGTTAATGTATATCAGGTCTTATGCATATTGTTCTCCCATGTTTTGTTAATTTAGAAGGAAGGACAGGTTTTGATGATGCAAACTGGGGACCTTTCAGCAGAAACATGTTTATCGGCATGTAAAACAAATTTGAATTATCGTTGCAGGAATCATCATTTTTTTAATTTATGAAAACGATAGTCGTTAGCATGCCCCAGTGAAGCCCCTCGTAGTTAAACTAGCTAAACTTTAAGGGGCTTTTGATTTTTGTGGGGTTGTTTAGTATTTGAGGCAGCATTTTTATTTAAAGCCAACAATAAAATCATACCTAAGATGCAAGCGGTACCAACCCATTGATAAAATCCAAAAGATTCATTTAACCAAAAGACAGTTGTTAAAACAGCTGCTAGAGGCTCTAAACTACCTAGGAGACTTGTTTCTTTCGCAGAAAGACTTTGTAAACTTTCGATATAAAACCAAAAAGCGAGCATTGTACCGAATATAATAACAAATAGTAGGTATAAAAAAGTCGTAGTTGTCATGCTTTCGAAATCTATTTTCCATGGGGGATGGATAAAACTTAAACTTACCCCACCGATTATCATAGCCCAGCCAACAATGACAAGTGAATCGTATTGCTTCAGTAAATTTACAGCGTATAAAGTATAAAATGATGCAGCTAGTCCTGATAAAACACCCCAAACGATGGCAAGGGTCGGCACTGATAATTGAGAGATAGAGCCGTTTGTTAATAGGAAAAAGCAGCCAATTAATGCAAGCGAAACAGTTAACACATCTCTTCCTGTTAAGACTGTTTGCTTTCGTAAAACTAAGTAAATGATAATCATTGCAGGTGATAAATATTGTAAAAGAGTAGCAACAGCCGCATTCCCATGATTTATGGATGCCATATATGTGTATTGAACCGCAAGCATTCCAAGTAGACCAAAGATAATTAGTTTAATAGCTGATTTTCCATTTTTCCAGACACCAAATATTTGAGAACGGTCTTTTATAAAAAATTGAACGGTTAAGAGTAAAAAACCTGCGATGAGTAGTCTTGTCGTTACCAGCCAATTTACATCGATAGAATTTTGTTGAAAAAGCTTTTGTGAAACAGTTCCGCCAATACCCCAAAATATTGCTCCAAATATAACGAGAAATAATCCAGTTCTCCTAGTATGCTTATTCATGATTGATTCTCCACCTTTAAATATAATAATAGTGTTATAATAAGCGGGAAATAGCATTAATTATACATAAATTTAATTAAAAAATATAAATATATTGAGGTGATCCTATGCAAACAAAAAATTTCGCGGTTGATCATAACTTAAAAGAGTTAACAAAACATCGTACAGTCGTGTTGCCGATTGCTTGTTATGAAACAATGATTAACGAAAATATACATGGGTATATCCCACTTCATTGGCATGATGAATTTCAATTTGTTGTAATTGTAAAAGGGAAAGCAACCTTTCAAATAAATGAAGAAAAAGTAGTCATTCGAGAAGGGGATGGAGTATTTATTAATAGTGGATGCCTTCATATGGCGAAGGATGACAATCATTCGGGCTGTGTCTATCTTTGTTTAAATGTTTCTCCTCATTTCGTTTTATCACAAGAACTCTATACAACCTATGTATATCCCTATATTCAAGCTACAAATCTACCTTATTTGTATTTAAATGCAAACAAGAAGTGGGGGGAAAAGATTTTAGATTCTATAAAAACAATTCATCGATTGATTGAACAAAAATTGCCGTTTTATGAAATCGACATCACTTTACAGCTTACGTTAATATGGCAAAATTTAATTATTAGTGGCTTTCAATTAGAATACG
Organism: Heyndrickxia sp. NPDC080065; assembly: GCF_050281185.1. Lineage (NCBI taxonomy): Bacteria > Bacillati > Bacillota > Bacilli > Caryophanales > Bacillaceae > Heyndrickxia > Heyndrickxia sp. NPDC080065. The sequence goes on from NZ_JBNNWS010000010.1 coordinate 115,317, forward strand.
AACAGACCGAAATGTTAAAGAGTTATCGAATGAAGGAAATGCTAAATTGGATCCATCAACATTTTAGTGAGAAAATCATGTTAGAGGAAATTGCAAGTGCTGGTCAATTAAGCCGTTCCGAATGTTGTCGATATTTTAAACGATTTTTAAAGAAATCACCACTAAATTACGTGACCGAATATCGAATTCAAAAAAGCTTAGTCCTATTGCAACAAGCAGACTCCAATGTAACAGAGGTTGCCTATCAAGTAGGATTTAATAGTACAAGCTATTTCATTGATAAATTTCGAAAGTCAATGAACATGACACCGTTAGCATATAAAAAGATGAAAATGGAATGACTGACATGAACGGGGTTAAGTTAACTAAGGATATCAAGAATGAAACTAATGGACTTCCTGATATCCTTAATAAAAATAGGGTAACAACTTCAGCCAGAATAACTTTTTTATTTTTATTTACAAACGATTCCGACTGTCCTCGTTTTTTCTATCCTTTGATTAGTAAATGTGAAAGTTTATCTGGATTAGCAACCATATATATTCGAGAAATTTGGTCTGCCTCGAATTCAAATGAAAGAACATAAGCAACGATGCCGTCTATCAGTACGACAACACCTGGACTGCCGTTAACAACTTTGAATTCTATTTTATTGTTTTCCGGAAGCTTTTTAAGAATACTAGTGAACAAAAATACGATACGAGTAGCCGAGTAAATCGGTTTAATGGCTGCTGTTACTTTACCGCCGCCATCAGCAATATATACAGCATCTGTTCGTAACAATTCCAGCATTTTATCGATGTTTCCTTTTTGAAGTGCAAAGCAAAATTGTTCTACACTGCTCTTCATTGAATGGAAATCAAGGGCTGAAGCTTTTGGACGATTGGTCATGCTTTTTTTAGATCGATGGTAGATCTGCCTACAGTTGGTGGAGGATTTCTCAACAATCATTGCAATTTCTTCATAATTGTATTGAAATACTTCTCGTAAAATAAAGACAGCACGCTCAACTTCTGATAGCTGTTGCAATAGAAGGAGATAGGCAGTCGAAATGGATTCCTTGATCAAATAAGTATTGGAAGGGTCATTTGCTTCATTGACAATTGGTTCGGGTAACCATTCTCCAGTATAAACTTCACGCTTACTAGCTGCAGAACGTAATTTGTCTAATGAGCTGTTCATCACAATTTTGCAAAGATATGCTTTTTCATTTTCAATCACTTTTTCGTTATCTAATCGACTAAATGTAAGGAATGCCTCTTGCACAATATCTTCTGAATCCATGACACTTCCTGTCATTCGGTAAGCAACTGAAAACAACAAAGGTTTGTAAGTTTCATATAGCTGCTCAGTATCCAAAACAGTTAACCTTCTTTCACTAAGATCAGTTCGTTCTTTTTTAAAATTTGTAGAGCAGCACGTTTCCCGCTAGCAAGTGCAGCATCAGCTAATACTTCTCCATGGCTGACCCAATCTCCTGCAATATATAATCCTTTCATTTCAGGAATGGAGGGCCCTGGATTTTCTCTTCGTTTTATATGTGGAAAATCATGTGAGACTGTTATTTTTGGTAAAAATTGTTGTACGGTCACTTCTGTTCTCCATTCAGGATGAAGCAAATCCATAGCAGTCTCTAATTGATCCTTTTCTATTTGTGGATTAATGGTATGGTTAATAGGGTAATGATATTTTGTAAGACTTACAACTAATGTGCCATCTTCACATAGTTTTGACGCTCTTGATTGATTTGTGAAAAACAAAGATTGATCTAGACCTATGACAAATTGATTTGCAGGATTAGGCAATTTTTTTACAGCTAAATCCAAGCAGCTTGCAGTAACAGGAATGGATTGTTCGTTCCATTGATAGAGCGATGTGTTTTCAGAACCCTTTATCATTTTCATAGCTTCTTTCGGAGGAGTAGCTATTATACAATCAGCGGAGGTTAATAATTCCCCATTTGAGCATAGGATGCTAATAGATTGATCATGATGCTCTATTTCTATCAAGTTTCTACCACAGATGATATCCGCTCCAGCGTCTATTGCCTCCTTCTTTAGCTTTTGAATAATGGTTTCCCAGCCTCCATCTACATATAAAACACCACCATTCAATGCCCTTTTTACCTGTTTTAAAACCGGCTTTGCAAGTTGTAACGTTTGAGCACAGTTATAGGTAGCCAATCTACACAGTGCATAAAATATATGTCTTACCATAGGGTCATGAATTTCCGCTTCTCCCCAGTCACTTAAGCTTATTTTTGGTATAGGATCAATATTCATCTTCATAAGTTTCACCATTAATTTGGAAAACACTACCTTGGCTTTCCAGGTTAAAAGTGAGGATGACAAAATAGAGGAAAAACTCGTCGGTATTGTATAGACTTTATTTTTCCATATTCCTTGAATATTAATGGATTCTGAAGCATTTCCTCCTGGAAGAGTGATTCCAAGTTCGGTTAAAATCTTTGATGCTTCTCCTTCCAAATATAAAGCATGTGCTCCCAAATTCATAAGGACCCCATTTTTATTGTTCGTCATCGCTCTTCCGCCAAGGCGGTTTGATTTTTCCAAAACTACAACCTTTTTTCCTTCACTGGCTAAAAAATTTGCAGCTGTTAATCCAGAAAGACCTCCACCGATTATCACAACATCATATTTATTCATAAAAAATCCCTCCTATATTTCGTTCTGTAATCAAAACGAATATGGAGGGGGTTTTGTGACAAAAAATATTAAAAAAAATTGAAGAAGGTTTCAGGGGATGTATTACCAAAATACCCTTAAATGAAATAAAATCATTAAGATAAAGTACTTGCCTATTTTTTATATTTCCATCGATGAAACAGGTAAAAACAGTTTAACTCCACGTTTATTAAAAGGTAATAGTTTCATATCTGCGATCAAATGACTAATATATCCAGATAAGCATGTGTAGAAAACACCATTTATTCCTATAGATATTTCAAATTTATTAGCGATAAACCCAAAGAAAATAACGCCCAATATTGAATGGGTATAGCTGCGGTGCGGAGTGAAAGAGGCAATTAATATATATATCCCGAGTAGAATTAACCATAATTCTTGCAAGGAAATTCCTACAGCAAGTACTCCGATTCCTGTAATTGTTAACATATGCCTTTGCTTGATTAAAGATGATAAGGTTATCATCCCTAAACCAATTCCAAAACCAAGCCACTTCTCTTCAGCCTTGCCCTGATATAAACTGTAAAAAATCATGAGTACCCCAATCAACTGGGCAACAGTTTGGATGACCTTGTGTGATAAGGTGATTTTATTTCGCAGCTTTCCGTCGACGTCGAGATCAGGAAATAATCCTGAAACGGCTCCTAGTCCAACTAGTAGGAGTGTAGTAGAAGGAGAGGTTTGGATAGTGTTAGCAACGATAAATCCGGTTCCTGCTCCAATTGTTAAATGTGCTGTACCGTTCATTTCTTTTCCACCTTAATACAAATTTTGCGGTATTTATTCATAAAACCACGCTTTACTTATTTTATAACAAAACATTCGTTCTGTTTAGATGGAAAAAGAGAATTTACATAAATACCATGTCATCAGCAGATCTAACGAATCTCGTAAAAATCTGTTAAAGAAGCAAATATTTTTTATAAATTGTAATTGAATTAACAAGAATAGAACTTTTGTTGCAATTGTAAAATTTATTATATATTGTATAAATTTAGTGATATATAATAAAGGAATAACGATTATTAAAAGAGGAGATAAAGAGATGAAAAAACGATATTTAATCTATTTTATTGTATTACTTTCGCTAGGAGCATACTTATTAACTTTACTGGAAAAAGATTATAGTAAACTAGAAATTAATGAAATAAAAAAATTAGCTCAACAGAATGATTCTGAAGCACAAGCAATTTTAGCAGCGTATTATCAACAAGGAGTCAAAGTAAATGTAGATCTTAAAGAAAGCTTAAAGTGGAATATTAAAAGTGCTGAAAATGGTAATACAACAGCTATGGTGAATCTTGGTTATATGTATGGAGAGGGTATTGGAGTAAATAAAGATGATAAAAAATCTTTTGAATGGAATTTAAAAGCTGCTGAAAATGGGGACTCAAGCGGCATGTTTAATGTTGGGAAAAAATATGAACGTGGTCTAGGGGTAAACGAAGATTTGAAGAAAGCCAATTACTGGCTAAGTATGGCAGAAAAAAATAAATAATTACAAACCAATAAAAGTCAACAAACATTTGTTGGTTATTTTTCACCATAACTTTATTAGTAGGAATTTATTTTGTCGGAAATAGATTATTTTTAAAGTTTGCAAGAAAATATATATATATTTAGAAGCGGGATGAGGGAAATGAGGAAATTTTATATAATACTTCTTTTTATTATCGTTTTCAGTATGAGTGGTTGTTCAAGCGGGTATGGGTTGGAAGAAGCAATAAAAAGAGGCGATATCGTTTATCAAAACAAAGTTTATAATTTTGATAGGTTTGAGCAATTTTTATCTAATATATCGAAAAACAAAAAAGATACTATTCGAGTCACTGGCTATACAGATGAAGGGGACCCCATATATAAGGATTTAGAATTTGACGGAAAGTCCATTCAATATAAGTATGACAACTCCAATGATGCCTTTGGAGGTAATGATAAGGGAGTAGAAACCGATGTATGTTCAAAAATAGTAGAAGAAGAAAACGTACCAGGTGAAATAGACTATGTCATAAATGGCTGCTCAAAAAATTCTGATATCAGTCACTTCCTTTTTCGTATGGAGCGGAAAAAGTGATGTAACATCTGTCCGGTTTAGTAGTATAAGTAAATAGAAAAAAAGAAATTCAGACAAAACCTAACCATATTTTCAAAAGAAAGGAAACGATCCAATGTAAAAATTATAGACAAAAACCCAAAACTTCATAAGAAAATTTTTATACTTGGGGTGTAGTATGTTAAAAGAAAGAAATTTTTCAATTTTATGGTTAGGTCAATTGGTTTCGATTTTTGGCAGTAGGTTTAGTGAGCTTGTCATTCCTTGGATCGTACTTCAAGTGACGAATTCACCTATAAAAGCTTCAATTGTTGCTATAAGCATGCAAATGGCTCCATTGCTTTTTTCTCTTCCTGCAGGTGTTTGGGTAGAAAATCATTCGAAAAAAAAGATCGCGATGGTTTCAGAATTAGCACGTATGATTATGATGTCATTACTAGTTATGATGATTTTTCTTGGTCATTTCAATCTTTTTGTTATCTCTTCAATATTATTTGTATCCGGAATTGCTGGTTTGTTATTTAGAATTTCAATGAATACGATTTTGCCTGGGATTGCAGGGAGAACTAGTCTAGTAGAAGCGCATAATTATATGGAAGCAGCTGATGCTATTAGTACATTACTTGGTCCATTGCTTGCTGGAGTAGTTTTGTCTTATATTGGAGCGGCAGCTACTCTTAGTATAGATGCCGCTTCTTTTCTAATATCCTTTATCAGCATTTCAGTATTAACATTCATTGAAAGAGAACCAAGTAAGAGGAAAATAAATAAAAAGTCATTATTTAAGCAAGGATTAAGTGGTGTAAAGTATCTATTTTCAACCAAAATACAAAGATTTATTACCTTTAATCATATAGTACTTAATTTTACGACTCAAGCTGTTAGTTTGTTAGTAATTGTCTTAGCAAAGCAGGATTTACAACTGTCTCCAACTCAAATAGGATTCTTACTTTCTGGTGCTGGTTGGGGGAATTTGATTGGTATATTTCTAATGCATCATTTAAAAGATATCCAGTGGAATAAACTATATGGATCAATTATGTTAGCTTCAGGATGTGGGATATTTATTGTCGCGCATTCTACAAATATGTGGGTAATCTTTCTCGGTATGTTTGTATTTGATGGTGCACTTTCGATGGCATTTGTGATAAATGGGGCGGCAAGACAAACGTTGACACCAGATCAGTTTTTAGCACGTGTAAGTAGTGGAGGGATCTTGCTTTCAAGTACCGTTGTAATCTTAGCTAATAGTTATGCTGGTATCGTATCAGAGCGGATGAATTCTGTCTGGGCACTGTTGTTTTGTGCATGTATATTGTTTATAAACAGTGTCATGTCATTTGTGCAAAAGAAGTTAAAGAAACCGCTATCCTCCTTTGCTGTTGAATCATAATTTTCAGGGGTCTTTATCATATTAAAGAATTATTTATGGAGAGGAAGGATGATTCCATGGAAATTGATTTCATGTATTTTAAATACATGCCCAATACAAAGATAGTAAATGATATTTTACAATTACACACATCCATTTTTGGGGAATCAAATCAGCTGGTCAGGCAAATGGAAAGCAAGCCTGACTTGCTTATTCATCTAGCATTAGCTGCTGAAAAAGTGGTTGGATACAAAATAGGATATATGCTGGATGATGAGAAGTTTTATAGTTGGCTTGGAGGGGTTGATGAAAAGTATCGAAATCTCGGGATTGCTTCAAAACTAATGGAAAACCAGCATCAATATTTAGTGGACCATAACTATAAGAAGGTACAAACGAAAACAAAGAATCAGTGGCGAAATATGCTTATTTTGAATATTAAACATGGATTTGATGTTATTGGTACTTATACAAATGACCACGGGGAACCGAAAATTATTCTCGAAAAAAAGCTATTAGAGGAGAAATCATGATAGTCAAAAACAATCATTCAGATATTGCTATACTTGTTGTCCATGAAATTTATGGTCTTAATCAACATATGCTTAATTTTTGTGAAATATTAGGAAAACAAGGATTTGATGTATTCTGTCCTAATATGATTGAGAGAGAGGCAGCTTTCGCTTATTCTGAGGAAAAAGCTGCTTATAGTCATTTTATGGAGAACATCGGTTTTAACAAAGCTTTAAATAATATCAGGCATACCCTTTCAAGTATTCAAAATAAATATGAAAAAATAATCATCATCGGATTTAGTGTCGGTGCAACGGTTGCGTGGTTATGTAGTGAAATTTCTAGTGTGAATGGAATCGTTGGATATTATGGTTCACGTATACGAGAATATACTGATATAACTCCACAATGTCCGGTACTGCTATTTTTCCCAGAGGAAGAACCAACTTTTTCTGTGGATGATCTTATTTCAAAGTTAAGCGAAAAGTTAATCGACATCCATAAATTGAAGGGAAAGCACGGATTCGGTGACCCATATTCTTCGAATTATCAAAAAGAATCTGCCAAAAAAGCAATAGAAGAAATCATAGGTTTTATTAATATGAATATAATGGATAATCTTAAATGTAAAGAGCAATGGAATTGATTGACCTAGAGGATGGTTGCTAGTTCGAATGTCTGAGTGAAATAATATAGAATTTTGTTGATGAAAAAAGTATTCCATGAACACAAAAGCTGAATTTTCCTTATTTGACTTAAGGAAAATTCAGCTTTTTTTTAATACAGCTTCAAATCTTAAATTTGAACTAGATATTAATAGTTTAAGTCTAATCATCATACAGGCATTGCTATATCCATTCACGTATATTGGCACATTCTATTAATTTTTTTTAACTTTCAGCTATAGTACAAACCATTCTACTTATGTGTCATAAAATAATAGTAAAAAAATTGAGGAGCACAGACACTTTTGACTGATTTAGATATTTGAAAAATTTTCGCAACCTAAGGGAGGTGATTTTGGGACATGCAAGAAATTCGAGAAAGATATACTGGTTTTTTTAAAAGATTTAGAGCTATGTTGAAGTAATAATGATTCGTTTGGTGCCTTTCCAGGATGTGTACCGGATTTCGATCATAAAATGATCAGCAGATAGCAGAAGCTCCTATTAGGAAATTGATATCTAATGTCAAAATCTGATTCAAAAAATGGCTGTTTTCAGCAGTCCATAGTCTTATAAAAAACAATTTATTAAGAAGGGATGATGGAAAATATGCCAATTAAATATGAAAAAGAAAGCTCTTTTTTATCGAGTGAAGAGATTAGATCTATTGAGGAATGGACATCCGAAATGAAAAAATATCCCCTCCTTATTCCAATAGTCAAAAGGAAAATAGCTCAACGCACACTTGAGATTCCACATAAGAATATTGGAAATGGTTTGAACCGAATGGTTTATGATCTTGGTAACGGATATGTCTTAAAAATTGCACTCTCCGAAATAGGTTTGATAAGTAATGCTCAAGAATTTAGACTTTATCACTTCTCCCATCCAGATATCCAGCAATACCTCTGTCCGGTGATGGAAAAAGGACAAGGTTGGATTGTCATGAAGAAGATGGATCACAAGGCATCTATGAATTTGGTAAACCTCCAGAAGTTAAGTGACCTGATAATAAAGTTTTTATTGCATGGGATTGTTCCAGTCGATTTAAAGCTCGCAAATATAGCTTTGACACACGATAACGAAATGGTTGTTATTGATTATGGTCTTTTTATAAAAACCTTATACGGAAAGACTGTGGATTCTAATGATTATATCCATAGTGAATAGCGTCAAGGAATTTTGTTTGTAGAAATTGTTTATGCATAAATTGGAGCCCACAAGATTTAACCATGAAAATGAAAAATACTAGAAAGGATAGTGTATATGAGTAACATGAAGGCAGCAGTTGAACATTCCGAGACTTTAAAGATAAAAGGTTCTAAGATGAAAAAAGAATTAAATAAAAAATTCAAGAAGTTAAGAAATAAAATAAGAATCTTCAAACGTATAGCTGACCATGTAACAAAAAAAGTACAGAGAAAGTAGCACAATTAGTGCTAAAGGTTATAAGAAATCCGAGAAACTGTAAACAGCAAAGATAGACAAAAAATAAAACACTAAGGAGGGATATTCTTGAGAAAGAAACTCTTAACCACGAGTTCAGAAGGTTTAATGGAAGATTCATACCCATACCGCTTGTATCAAAAGGCAAAAAAATTTGGAGTTTGGAATCCTCAGAATATCGATTTTTCACAAGATCAAAAAGACTGGAAAACACTTTCTGTTAAACAAAAAGACTGGATTCTGAAACTTCTCGCGCAATTTCAGGGAGGGGAAGAGGCTGTAACCTATGACTTACTCCCTCTGCTGAGGGTGATTGCTATAGAGGGTAGGTTGGAAGAAGAGATGTTTCTCACTACATTTTTATCCGATGAAGCTAAACATACTGAATTCTTTCGTCTAGTGTTAAATGCTATTGGTGTAAACGAAGATCTTTCACACTTGCATTCTGAATCGTATCGTAAGTTATTTTATGAAATTCTACCTGAAACAATGGAACGCCTATGGTACGAACAGACTCCAGAAGTAATAGCTGACGCAGCTACAGTGTACAATATGTTTGCAGAAGGAGTATTGGCGGAAACTGGGTATAAATCATTTTACGATGGACTACAAAAGATCGGTAAAATGCCAGGACTTCTAGAGGGGGTTGATCACTTAAAGAGAGATGAATCAAGGCATATTGCATATGGTACATTTCTACTTCAGCGGTTAATTTGTGAGCATCCTCATCTTTTTGATAGGGTGATTAAAAAGCTCGAGGAATTGGCGCCTCTTGCTGTTTCCTTAAATGCAGAGGGTGTTATTGTGGATGGGGAAAAAACAAGCGAATACAGTTCTGAAATTAATAAATACTCGGAAAGACAACTTAAAGCAAGAATTGAGGTTCTGGCACGGGCGAAGGGAAAGACGATCGAAGAAATTTATAAATCTGCCGGAGAAAACTCAAATCTATAAATGGATGTTAAATATTTTGTTCGAACAGGTGCACCAAGTCCTGAAGTATCCGCTTTGTTTAAAAAGGGAGCAGAAGTCATCAATTGGAATGAGGGTTTTGAAATGGTTGCACCTAATATTTCTTTATGTTCTAAAATAAAACGCTTACTTAACGCATTCGAATTAGTCCAAATGAAGTCGTAGCCATTGGAGCAGAACCCAATGATATAGAGATGCTTCGTCATGTCGGTACTGGTATGTTGAAACTTCTGAACTGATAGCAAGATGTAAGGGGCTTAGTTCCAAAGAAAAGGATTGACCCTCTTTAATTAACGGGGAAAAAGGATACCAAAAATAGTCACCCTTTTTATAAATAAGTACCTATATCCGCCAGAGACGAATCCATTTTGATCAATCTTTTTTCAAAATGGATTTGTATTATTTATCTAAAACTATGGGATTCGGGGTATTTTTTACTCAAGCATTATGTCAAAGATTCACGTGATATAAATGAAAATTGTTCATCAAATCATTTTCAATTATAATTGCGTGGAGGAGGGGCTATCGATTTTCTCTTAGGCAAGATTACGCACCCTCATGAGGAACCTGATTTAGTTACATGGGCGCCCATAAGAATCTATTTTAATGGAGGTTAAATGATGAAGTCGATCTTTGTTGATTGGAGTGGAAATAATGTGAAGCTTACTTGGCTTCCGCGTATGAAAATACTTGAATCTACAAAAGTAACAAGTGTTCATGCTATATGCTTTAATGAAGGGAAGGTTCTATTAGCTCATATTAAAAATAGAGGATTTAATTATCCAGGTGGACACATTGAGTTAGGGGAGAAAATTGAGGAAGCTTTACATCGAGAAGCTTATGAAGAGGGGTATGTAAAAGGAGCTATTCAATACATAGGTGCAATTGAAGTCAGTCATGAGTTTAATCCATTATTTGATCCAAAAGGAAAATATCCATTAATTGGTTATCAAGTGTTTTATAGAATGGATGTTATCGAATGCTTACCTTTTCTCCGCGAACATGAATCGATCACTCGAATTTGGGTTGAACCAACCGAAATTCCATTTGTCATTAATGATCATGAACTATCAAAATTAATATTAGAGGATGCATTAACATTAACTTCTGTCTAAAAATAGGATTATCATCTTCGGATATCTTGCTGTCATTAATTGTGAAAATTTCTAATTATATTTTTAAGTGAAATTATATGTATGTAAATCATTAAGAAAATATAAGGATTTTTTTATGAAGGCTGTTTTCGTAAAGTTTGATGCTTTTTTAGTAATAATTTATTAATAATCTGAGTTGATTGTAGCGGAGGGCACTTGAATCCTGCGGAAAAAGAGGGAAGTGGGAGACCCTACAGGCGGTAACGCCGAGGAGGCTCCCATCCCTCCCCGCGGAAAGCAAGTGTCTGGAGCGGAAATCAACGGACTAAGTTTATAGTCTAAAAACAACAATTTATACGAAAAGAGCCTTTATGAAAGAACGTTCAAAGGTGAGGATTAGTTTTTTGTTTATTTGATCGCTTCACTAAAGTTTCGATCAAAAAAAGTGCAGTAATTTTGATTACTTTCGGAAAAATACAATTATTATGGTAATATATATGGAAAGTGCTGACAATAAAGTAGGTGGAAAAATTGATTGAACTAATTGAAATTGGGTTTGTATTTCTACTCTTTTTATTCCTGAGCAGTTTTTTTAACATTCTTTTTAAACTAACGAAAAAAAAGGATTGGATAATGACATTGGCTTTTTCATTCATTATGTCGATATTAACAGTCTTTTTTTTAAACGGTGGATAGAAAAAATAGAATTAATAAGAGTAAATCATATATAAATTGTTGGCTTATTAAATTATATAGTTATTAGAATCATTTTTTCATAAACTTAAAACAGTGGAGGTACAGGATTGAAGTTTATTGAATTTGGAATAGGGAATACTTGGATAGTTCGAACAGAAACAGAATTGGAAGATGGCACGGAATATGAAGAAAAAGGAATCGTTGGACCGATTAAATTTCATTCTATCTATTTAAGAGTGTGGATAGGAAAGAATGTTTATATTTTATGTTATAGAGATGGATTTAAAAGAGTAAGAAAACAGCGAAAAGAATTTAAGTTTATTTTTGGGATCGTCAGTTACTAGATGTCATAAGTAGGGTTTTCTCTGTAAATTACAGAATAATTAAAAAGATAGTAGGAGTAAGGGGGAGGGGTTTTTTTGGGACAAGCGGTGGGGTTTGGCAGAAGATTTGCAGCAGATTTTTTGGATTCGATTATTTTTATTGTTCCAATAGCTATATTTCTTTATTTCTTGACGGGAAAGTTTTCTTTCGAATGGACAAACAGTTTTCTATGGAATATTATTTATGCTATCTATTTAACTATAGTACCAGTTTTGTGGAAAGGATTTATTATTGGCAAACGCATTTGTAATATTAGAATTAAACAAATTGATGAAAGTCAAGTAGATTTGTATCATATGTTTTTAAGAGAAATAGTTGGAAAAATTCTTTTGTCCTATGTTACATTTGGGGTTGCCACAATCGTCAGCATTTTTATGGTTATCTTTCGTGAAGATAAAAGGGCGATTCATGATTTTATTGCTGGAACTTATGTTGCATATGAAGATTCTATATAGTTAATATTGTTTGTATGTCAACATACTCTGTTGGCTTTTTTTATCATCAAATGCTTTAGAGGAATTGGATACTACGATTTTTTCTACGATACCAATTCCAGCATTTAAGAATAAAGATATTTTAATCTTTCATCGTGGTGATAGGATTTTTCTCCAAGGAAATAAGCCAATATATTAATAGTTTAAAAGATTATTGTTTCGGTATTTTTCGTTCAATATTCAAAGCGGTCGCATCAGCAGGATTTGATTCCTTTATGGAACTAGTCCAAACGACGACTTCTTCACCAATGGTGTATTTGGTTATGTCGATATGCTCTGGTAAACGAACCCATGTTTTAAAACTTGCTGCATCCTCTAATAAAATTCGATTGGACTCAACATCGATTTGAACGATTTTCCCATCAAGATCAATTTTTCCTTTTTCTACATAATTTGAATGACCACATCCAACTAAAAGCAGACACAAAATAAATAATGAGCATAAAAATTTCATATATCTTCGACCTTTCTAATTTTATGATTTGGCTCTTTTCGTAAACTTTGTTGTTTATAACATCAAGTAAATATCAGAGATTTTACGAAGTAAATATCTACTAGGATTTATACGGTCCTAATTTATCTTCCTATTAGAATTTAAGACTTATTATATAGGGAAAAAGAGCACGTAACAAAATTATTCTAGCCCTGAAAATCTATTCGAAAACAGCCTATTATTTAGACGCATTTGAAGTGTGTTTTGTTACAGGAATAAGTTAAAAGAAGTGAAGGATAGGGAATTTTTGTAATAAATTAAAATAAGAATCTTTAACCTATAAGCAAGTATCGAATATTATTGTTATTCTTGATTTAACAGGTTAAGCAATTTCTCCAGTTATATTGTTTAATGAGGAAGGACTGTCTTAAATTCGATAGTACATTATCGTGTTTAAGACAGTATTTTTTTATCAAAAAATATTGACAGTTACTTTCATTTTAAATAAACTATCATTATAAAACGACATTCAAATTAATGTTAGTATCATTTTAAAGCGGAGGGTGGTTATTTTTATGAAAAATATGAAAACACGCAGATGGTGGGTTCTTGGTGCATTATCTTTTGGTTTAATTGCAGTTGGTCTTGACATGACAGTATTAAATGTTGCATTGCCAACATTAGCAACGGAGTTACATGCTTCCATGAGTGAGCTTCAGTGGTTTGTAAATGCATATTCTTTAGTATTAGCTGCTATTTTATTACCAGCAGGTATGCTTGGTGATCGTTTTGGTCGAAAAAAATGGTTATTAATGGCATTGATTTTATTTGGAGCTGCATCAATTGGTTGTGCATTTTCAAAATCTCCAGAAATGCTAATCGGAATGAGAGCTCTTCTTGGACTTGGCGCAGCTTTTCTAATTCCATTGTCAATCTCAGTTCTCCCAGTTCTCTTCTCAGAAAATGAACGAACGAAAGCGATGATGATTTGGGCAACTGCGAATATGCTTGGAATTCCTCTTGGTCCGATTGTAGGTGGTTGGCTGCTGAAGAATTATCATTGGGGCTCAGTCTTTTTGCTTAATATTCCATTTGTAGTTGTCGCTTTAATTGCCGTAACCTTGTTGATGCCAGAGTCAAAAAGCGCCATAAAACAAAAACTTGATCTTTTTGGAGTAGTCACATCCAGTATTGGTCTTGTAGTATTCACATACGGAATTACTAAAGCTGGAGAAAAGGGGTGGGATAACATTGAGGTCCTAACAACATTAATCGGAGGAATTGTGGTATTGATTGGATTTATCCTATGGCAACAAAAATCAAAAAATCCACTTATCGATTTATCACTTTTTCGGGCGCCAAGCTTTACTTGGGGGTCATTATTAGCAACACTCGTTTCTTTTGCCATATTTGGATTACTGTTTGGAATGCCGCAGTACTTTCAAGTAGTTGCTGGAGCAGATTCATTTGGTACGGGAGTCCGTTTACTACCAATGATTGCTGGACTAATTGTAGGTGCTAAAGCGGCGGATAAATTCGCTGCTCGAATAAATGTGAAAAATATTGTTGCAACTGGGTTTGTTCTTATAGCAATAGGTTTAGCAATGGGTGCAACAACTGAGATTACGAGTCATTATAGTTTTGTTGCGTTCTGGATGACAATCTTTGGTTTCGGATTAGGCCTTGCATTGCCAATGCTGATGGATTTAGCGATAGGAGAACTTTCGGTTGAAAGAAGTGGAGTTGGATCTGCACTAATCATGGCATTACGCCAAGTTGGAGGCGCAATTGGAGTTGCACTTCTAGGTACGGTACTTAATTCAAGTTACCGTGGCCACATTAACGTTACTCATTTGCCAGCTGAAGTTACAGTTATAGTGAAACAAAGTGCATCTGCAGGGGTAGCTATAGCTAATAAACTTCATTCCGTAAACCTGCTCGATTCTGTGCGTAGCTCCTTCGTTCATGGAATGGATATAATGCTATTGCTTTGTAGTGGTTTTGCAGTAATGGGATTTGTACTAACATTAATATATTTGCCAAATAAAGAAACCTCTATTGTAGAAAAAAAGGTCTCCTAATTGTACACTGGAAGTATACAATGTAAAATATAAATATGAAGTAATTATTTGCTAGGCTTTCTTCTTAATGTTTCTAAAAATCAATGTTAATTTATTTATTGCGTAAGATTATAGCTGTCGTTGAGAAATAGCCTTCTATAATAATTATGTGATTTTCGGTGAATTTAGGAGTGTGAAATATTGTCTACACAAGGAGAACCAAAGCCAAGTCTTCGGGAACGCAAAAAGGCAAAGACAAGGGCAACGATCCAAAAAAATGCAATTCGCCTATTTCGTGAGCAGGGCTATCTAGCCACCACGGTGGAACAGATTGCAGAAGTATCTGAAATATCTCCTAGTACATTTTTTCGATACTTTCCAACGAAGGAATCTGTCGTATTAGAAGATGATTATGATCCATTACTTATTGAATCATATAAGCAACAACCACCTGAACTTAGCCCAATTCAAGCATTACGGGGAGCAGTGAGAGAAGGTCTATCCAAGCTTACAGATGTGGAGCTAGAGACAATTCGTGAACGAGTGGAATTATCAATGAAAGTTCCAGAACTCCGTGCAGCCTCAGTTATTCATTTATCTGAAAGTACCCATATGATCGCCAATTTGGTAGCTGAAAGGATTGGGCGTGACAAATCCGATGTATCTGTTATTACTTTTGCTGGGGCAGTTACGGGTACCATTTCATCTATTTTTTTCTACTGTGCACAAAATCCTGAGGCAGACTTTTTAAAAATAATTGATGATTCCTTAATGCTTTTAGAGAAAGGTTTATCTCTTTAACGATGTATTTTTAGGTAAATATGATACTGCAAATATTTTGATATTATCTTAACAAAAATGTAAGAACTGTTGAAAAATCGACTGTTCTTACATTTTTTTGTTTTTAAAATTTGTAGTATAGAAAATTACTTTTTCATTTGAAATCTTGTTTGCTTAATTATATATGAAATAAAGGATTCGTACTCCTATTGACGAATTTAATATTTGAGGAGAAGGGGGGGTAGAAATTGTTTAGAAAGAAAGCATTATTATTCATATTTAACGGATATTGTGAATTTGAAATATCAGCAGCTATTTCCATGTTAAGAGAAACACATGATTTATATACGATATCACTTCAGAAAAATCTTTGTAAATCCGAAGCGGGATTGACTACAGTTCCCGATTTAATCATAAATGAAGCAGACCCTAACGATTTTGACGTTCTCATCATTCCTGGTGGTGACTTACAACCAATTGCTGAAGCAAAAGAATTATTTGATTGGGTTAAAAACTTTGCTGAACAAGGTAAGGTAACTGCTGCAATATGTAGCGGTGCATATGTATTAGCTCAAGCGGAAGTGTTGAAAGGAATTCCGTATACTGTCACTTTATCAAAAGAACAAAGAAATTTTCTAAGGTGTTTTGACGAAGAAACGTATATTTATCAACCTCTAGTAAGGTATAAAAATATTCTTACAGCACAAGGTCATGCGTATGTGGATTTTGGGATTCATTTAAATAAGATGGTTAGAGAAGTAAAGAAAGAAACGATAGATTTTTATTCAGGAGAAAGAAATATTTATATGGAAAGTGATTCTAAGTAAAAAGTGAGGAATTAATACATGTTTTTTCTTCAAATGTCGGGTTTTCCGGGTTCAGGGAAATCCACACTTGCTAGAGTAATAGCTAAAAGTACTGGTGCGATTATTGTTGATCATGATATTGTTAAATCCGCATTATTAGAATCCATTGAGGAATCAAATATTGATTCAAAAGTTGCTGGTAAGATTTCTTACAATATCGATTGGTCGCTAATTGAATTTCATTTATCACAAGGTTATGATGTAATATTTGATAGTCCATGTTTTTATTCAGAAATATTTGAAAAAGGATCTAAACTGTCAAAGAAATATCAAGCAAAATATAAATATGTTGAGTGTTATCTCAATGATATTCAAGAAATTAATAAAAGATTGAAAAAACGGGATCGTATGCCAAGTCAAATTCATGAAGTGAGTTCGAAAAATAATTTTGAAATTGCAATTGATAATAGCAAAAAACCTTCTGATATTAAGTGTCTGCTTGTTGATTCTGGTCAGCCTTTGGAAAGTTATATTAATGACGTTAAACATTATTTAAATGAATAATAAGCAATAGTGTTGAACTAGATTATTCGTCAAAAGATGTTTGCGTTTATGCAAATAGGATAATATCATGAACAAGATAAAAATGGAGATGAATCAGTGTGCGAATTACAAGTAGTTACAACTATATACCTGTAACTAATCTTCAAGCAGCCGCCAAATGGTATAAGGAACATTTAGGATTTAATATTGTAATGGAAGACCCAATTTTTCTTGAATTAAGAACGGAATCTGGATTCAGAATATTTTTAATACCAAATAACGATGAAAATATTCATTCACATATGAACTACTCGAATGGCCCACAGGCTTCCTTTGGATTTACTGTTTCTGATCTTGAAGTCGTTTATCAGCAATTCAAGGATAAAGGTATAAAAGTTGGAAAAATCTCTAATTATGCAGGATTATCATTTGGATTTGAGGACCCTGATGGAAATCGGATTGAAATTTGGAGTGATTATTAGGAAAGCTAAATTTTATTATAGATAGTAGTTTTGGCAGTTGAAAAAGAGGTGTATAAATAGTGATTATTATGATAAATGGAGCTTTTGGTGTAGGAAAAACCACTGTCTCAATGGAACTATTAAAACAGGTAGAAAATAGTATGTTATTTGACCCTGAAGAAGTAGGATTTATGTTACGAAACATCATACCGATAGAAATTAAGCAAATGGAAGCAACAACAGGTGATTTTCAAGATTTAGAACTCTGGAAGGAATTAACTGTCACTGTAGCCAAAAGTTTAACGACAAAATATAAGAAAAACCTTATCGTACCTATGACCATACATAACGAAGAATATTTCAATTACATTTTCAATGGATTTAAAAATATTGATGAACAAACCTATCACTTTTGTTTGGTTGCTAATGAGTCGACCATATTCGAAAGGCTTAGGAATAGAGGAGAAGAAGAAGGGAATTGGTGCTTTCAACAAACAAGAAAATGTATAGAGGCATTTAAAGGAAATAGTTTCGAGGAATACATAAACACTGAAGATATAAGTGTCGACACAATTGTCAGTAACATCAAGGAGAAGTTATCTAATTCTTAGTTTTAGAAGATAAAGAAATAGATCTGCTACTTCATGCATAAGGAGAGTTGACATATGAGTGAATTAAATATAGCAGAAATGCGTTTAGAAAAATTTGATTATTGCGATATCACTAGTTTAATTGAATTATCAAATTCTGTTGGATGGGATTATGATCAAAATGAAATTATGACAATCCTGTCTTCTGGGAGAGTATATGGGCATAAAACGAACAATGGTAAAATTGTCTCTTGTGCAGCAATAATTGAATATAATTCAATTTTAGCATCTATCGGCATGGTTATCGTTCATGAAGAATATAGAGGATTGGGGCTAGGGAGGATAACTACACAGAAGTGTTTAGAGTCTATTTCAAGAAGCACCACTGCTATGTTAATTGCAACAGAAGCAGGAAAACCAATGTATAAAAAAATGGGTTTTACTGAAATCGATCGTATTCATAAATTTCTTTGTGATAGTTATCAACCCAACGAGACAATAAGAAATATAACTTGTGAAATAAACTCCTTTGGAGAAGAAGATTTATCACAAATAGTAGATTTGGATCAGGCTGCTTTTGGAGCAAATAGAAGTACCTTTCTTATCAATAGGATTAAACAATCAAATGAAGCATTAACTGTTAAAAGTTCAGAGGGGAAAATTATTGGTTATGGTTTGTCTATTTTGGGTCCTGTTAATCTTATTTTAGGTCCTATTGTAGCGCCTGACCCACAAACAGCATTTTCATTAGTTGATAAATTAGCGAAAAACCATAGTGGTAAATTAAGAATCGATGTCCCTTCTGAGAATAAGCTTTTTATATCTCTATTAGAAAAATGTGGATTCTCCAAAGTGAGTCAACCTCCAATTATGGTTAAAAATTCTGATGTATTGCCAGAGCGGAATAATACTTTGTATGGTATTGCTGCCCAGATTTTTGGATAAGATTGGTGTTTCTTGTACACATAAAAAAGAAAAAAAGGGGAGTATTATGAAATAAAGATGAAAGCTTATTTTTTACTCTCAACTTAAATATTTATTATCAAGAGGAGAAGCTAGTATGAAAAAACTTACAGGAAAAGTGATTGGATTTGAGTTAAATAGTCAAGAACCTGAAAAAGCTGCTGAATTTTATTCTATTGTTTTCGGATGGGAAATTGCTGAACCTCAATGGGATTATCGTGAAATTTCAACTGGTGATTGTGGAAAAAATGGCGGGATAGCTAGAGGACCATTTGATTATCCGCATGGAACACGTATTCAAATTGAAGTGGATGTAATTGATGAAGCGATTTCGAAAGCAAAAGAAAATGGTGCCATGGTCGTTAGAGATAAGATGGAATTTGACGAGTTTTTCCTCGCTTATTTAGTAGATCCAACTGGAATTGGTTTTGGACTGATTCAAAAGAAATAATGAGTATGATAACAAGAACAATAGAAAGCTCAGCGCCTTGTCTGAGCTTTTTTATGTGCCATTTATTTTGTGAAATTATTTACTTAGTTTAATGTTAAGTCTATTCGTACAGATTTTTTCCTCAAAAAAAGTACTATATTTCCTAAAAGAATACGTTATTATTTTAATAAGCCAACACGAAAAGCTGAAGCAACGACCTGTGTGCGATTTTTTGCTTTTAGTTTTGTCATTAAGCTACTCACATAATCTCTTACTGTATGTTCACTTAAAAACAATAATTCTCCCATTTTTTTATTATCATATCCTTCAGCGAGTAAGTCCAGAATCATGCTTTCCCTTTCAGTTAAGTGAAGGTTAGGAGGTTCCATTGGTTTTTCTCCATCTCTAGATAAAAATAACCCTAAGCGATTTCCCACTTGCTCGAGTAATTCCAATTCTTCCTTGGAAGAATCGAATTCTTCCCCTAATTTATCAAATGTTAACCATCCAAATAATTGTTGTTTATTAATGATAGGCACAAAAATAACTGAGGAGAGATTAAAGAGCTCGATATGCTCTTCTTTTACAAACCCTTTAGGATTTTTTAAAAATATCGCTTTTTGAGTATTAAAAAACATTGCTTGTTTCGAATTAAGCTCGCCTTTCATACTTTGAACCTTTGGCAGTTCGGCTCCGATTACTCCATAAAATTGATTTGACCAAGGAATATAGGCGTAAAAAACACATCGTTTATATTGAAAATATTCTTCACATTTTTTCAATATATGAGCGAAATCATGAACTCCAGATGAACGAATGAGAAGTTTATTTAATCGGTCTAATGATTGGAGTTGTTTAAGAGTCCGACTTTCTTGAGATATTTTTGTATGTAAATGAGAGTTATCCTCGGTTAACGATTCATTAAATTTCTGGTTTAGATGTGTATATATAGATAACAAAAACATCAGGATGGCAGTGCTTCGATTATGTTTCATTTGTATCATTAAGGTGATCAATGCCTTTTCAAAAATTAACCGAAACAGGTTAAAGCTTTTTACATTTAAGATAGTTAACTGTGATTGAAGCCATGTCGTTAAATTACTTTGATAATCGGTTTCCACCTCATCAATTCTGGTATAAATGAAGAAATGTAGAAACGATGTCAATAATGTTCCAATCATTTTTTGCTCGTGATCAGATAGAGAGGATTCTTGATTCAAATAGATACTTATATTTTCTTCTAGTTGTTGTCTATTATTTTTTATAAATAAAAGGAATTGCTCAAATGATATTTCTTCATATGGAATAAAAGATTGAGTCATCAGAATGTTTCTCCTTACAAAAATTCACCCTATAAATGGAGGGGATTCATGGTTATATTATACAGCATTTTATAGGATAGTATTTCAAAATGAAAGTAGTAAGATGGAATTGTAGCAAGTTAGTGAATCTTTTCATAGCTGAAAGTAAATCATTGAAAATGTTCATTGATACGCGGTGTAAATAAAGAATAATGAAAGGTTCGTGATGAATATGAGACTTGACAATAAAGTAGCAATTATTACTGGTGGAGGAACGGGAATCGGAAAAGAAACTGCTTTGCTATTTGCTAAAGAAGGAGCAAAAGTTGTCATTACTGATATCAATCAAGAATCTGGAAATCAAACATTAAAAGATATTCAACAAATGGTGGCGAGGCAATATATATCCATCATGATGTTAGCAAAGAAGAAGATTGGAAAATGGTTGCTGAGGAGACCATTCAAACATTTGGAAAAGTAGATGTTCTTTTCAATAATGCTGGAATCTATATTATTAAACCACTTGCAGAAATTGAATTAGAAGACTGGAATCGTCTTATGTCTATTAACGTCACTGGCGTATTTTTAGGAATGAAACATATTATGCCATTCATGGCCAAACAAAAGAAAGGTTCTGTCATTAATGCTTCCTCAATTGCAGGACTAAATGGTTCACCAGGCCATGTTCTATACGGTGCCAGCAAAGGGGCTGTACGTATTATGACTAAGGATGCGGCAATGGAATATGCTTCTTTTGGAGTTCGTGTAAATTCTATTCATCCTGGATACATTGATACAGGAATGGCGGATTATGCATCAGAAGTAACTGGAAGCTCAAAAGAAGAATTAGGTAAAAGTATTTTTCCTTTAGGACATCTCGGCTCTGTAAAGGATGTTGCAAATACTGTATTATTTTTAGCTTCAGATGAATCTGCTTATTCAACAGGTGCGGAATTTGTAATTGATGGCGGAGCAACAGCAAGATAAAAAAGTAATCATCATAGACAGGAGAGATTAAAATGCGATTAAAAGATAAAGTAGCGATCGTAACTGGTGGAGCTAGTGGCATTGGAGAAGCGACAGTTCGCCTTTTTGTAGAAGAAGGAGCAAAAGTCGTTATTGCTGATTTTTCTGAACGTGGTAAAGATATTTCAGAAGAATTGAATGCGAATGGATATGATACATTATTTGTTAAAACAGACGTAACAAGCGAAGAACAGATTAAACATATGATCAATGAAACCGTAAATAAATACGGTAAGCTTGACATTATGTATGCTAATGCAGGGGTTGCAGATGATGCACCTGCACATGAATTATCCTTTGAAAAGTGGAAACGTACCATTGATATTAACTTAACAGGTGTATTTCTTTCTGATAAATACGCAATCGAACAGTTTTTGAAACAAGGTAATGGTGGAGTAATTGTAAATGCAGGTTCAATTCATAGTTTTGTATCGTTGCCCAACCCAACTGCTTATTCTTCTGCAAAAGGCGGCGTAAAGCTTTTAACTCAAAACCTTTGTACAGCCTATGCAAAAGAAGGTATTCGAGTAAATGCGGTTTGTCCGGGATATATTGATACACCATTACTTGCCGAGGTTGACCCTCAAAAGAAAGAATATTTAGCATCACTACACCCACAAGGAAGACTTGGAAAACCAGAAGAAATTGCCAAAGCGGTACTATTTTTAGCAAGCGATGATGCTAGTTTTGTGAATGGTACAACCCTCCTTGTTGATGGTGGTTATACTGCACATTAATATTGAAATCAATCATAAAGCAGCTAAATTCCTTTGAATTTAGGCTGCTTTTTTTAAATTTTATGTGTTATCTAAATGATTTATCAAGAGCTGAAACTATAAAAAGAATCAAATAATTTTCGCCTGTTATTACCATACTAGTTTCAGAGGTGAAGAACATGTATAAACTTTTGTCACATAATGATTTAGATGGAGTCGGTTGTGGAATTTTAACGAAACTCGCTTTTGGTGAACAAGTCAAGGTGAGATACAATTCTGTATCAGGTCTTGATCGTGAAGTGGAATGGTTTTTGGAAAATGACGCTAAGGATACATTATTATTTATTACGGATTTATCTGTAAATGAAGAAAATGAGAAAAGACTTAATGATTTTTATCAAGCTCACGGTAATGTACAGTTACTTGACCACCATAAAACAGCACTGCATTTTAATGCTTATGATTGGGGGCATGTATTGGTTGAGGATAGTGAAGGAAAATTAGCTTCTGCAACTTCATTATTATATGAATACCTTGTAACGAATCATTTAATGGAACCATCTAACGCAGTTGCTGAATTTGTAGAGCTTGTGAGACAGTATGATACATGGGAATGGGAGAAAAATGATAATTATCAAGCTCAGCGGCTTAATGCGCTCTTTTTTTTAGTATCAATTGATGAATTTGAAGAAAAAATGATTAATCGGCTAATGACAAGTGAACATTTCCACTTTGATGAGATTGAGACGAAAATACTTGATATGGAAGAACATAAAATCGAACGATATATTCGTAGAAAAAGACGGGAACTCGTTCAGACAGAAGTGGATGGCTTTTTTGCTGGAGTTGTTTATGCAGAATCCTATCATTCGGAGCTGGGAAATGAACTTGGTAAAGATTATCCTCATCTTGATTACATCGCTATATTAAATATTGGAGGAAAACGAATAGGATTTCGGACGATCCATGACCATATTGATGTGTCTGAAATCGCAGGACATTTCGGTGGGGGAGGGCATGCTAAAGCATCTGGTTGTTCTTTAACTGATGAAGCATACAAGAAGTTTGTCGAAGATACGTTTCACATAGAGCCACTTCATGAAGATGCGAAACGTAATCGATATAATGTAAAGCACTCCTCATTTGGTTCATTTTATAGAAACCGGATGGAAGAGATCTTTTTGCTTTACCCATCCAACGATAGTGAATGGGTACTTGAAAAAAATAATAAAAGAATGGAACAGACCTTTCCAAGTTATGATGAAGGAGAAAAATATATAAAAAGAAATTTTGAAGCTTGGCTAGTAACAGACGATATTTTTGTAAATTATTTAATGGATATTGTAAAGAAAGTAAAATAAAATGACTAAGCAGGGGGGATATGAGACATAGTATCCTGTTAGTACTGCTAAATAATGACACGAATAAATAAAGCGATCTTCAAAAGAAGATCGCCTTATTCTTATTGAAGAAAGTGGCGGTTTTGGAAAAAGAGGTTGCATAAGCATAACATTCACTTTTACCACTAGCCTTAGAAAATAAATTCTCTTTCCTGCTAAAAATTAATTAATATGCGCCGCCAACAAATGCTGCTCCAACGATGATTAGAAGAATAAACAATACAACGATTAAAGCAAACCAACGGCCACCGCCACCATAACTAGGTGCGGGAGCATAAGCATAACCCCCATGTCCGCATCCACAGCCTATTCCGAATCCCATAAAAACACTCTCCTTTCTTTATAAAAAATTATTAATTTTGGAACTACCTTTGAACAATGTTTGCATAGCTAAAATCATAGGAAGCAAAAGATTTGTATCCCTAAAATTTAGCTAAGAACCTAATTTTTTGCTGAACATGCTTAAATTAATTAATAAGCACCATATCCGCCGCCGCCAACAAATGCTGCTCCTACGATGATGAGCAAGATAAACAACACAACAATTAATGCAAATGCACTACCCATTCTCTATCCCTCCTTTTTCCTTCTCGATAATATGGTATGAAATTATTAAAGAAATGAAAGGGTGATTGTACTGTTTTTTTAAAACTTATCTGAGAAACAAAAAATACTTAGAAAAGGAATAAGAGCTGGAAGTGATTATACAGGTATGGGATAATCTTGTCACAAGAGCAAAATAATCGAAATAACCATATGAAATTATAGCTTCTAACAATTAATGTAATTGATGTATAATATAATTGAGTGTAACATGTAATTCGTATTATTTGTCACGATATGCCTCTATCATTTATTATGGAAAAGTGTTGAAGAGATGCTTATTTCGTATTAGTATTTTTTATGTAGATTCAAAATGGAAAGAGAGTGTTCAGTATATGGGCCGTAAATGGAATAATATTAAAGATAAGAAAGCGTCAAAAGATGCAAATACAAGTCGTATTTATGCAAAGTTTGGACGCGAAATTTATGTTGTAGCAAAACAAGGTGAACCTGATCCAGAAGCAAATCAGGCGTTAAAATTTGTGCTTGAGCGTGCAAAAACATACAATGTACCAAAACATATAATAGACCGCGCAATTGAAAAAGCAAAAGGCGGTTCAGACGAAAGCTATGACGAGCTTCGTTATGAAGGATTCGGACCAAATGGATCAATGGTAATTGTTGATGCATTAACGAATAATGTAAACCGTACTGCATCAGATGTAAGAGCAGCATTTGGTAAAAACGGTGGAAATATGGGTGTTTCTGGATCTGTTGCATATATGTTTGATAAAACAGCTGTTATCGGTGTGGAAGGAAAAACAGCGGATGAAGTGCTTGAATTGTTAATGGAAGCAGACGTTGATGCTCGTGATATTATTGAAGAAGAAGAATCAGTAGTTGTTTATGCTGATCCAGATCAATTCAATGCTGTTCAAGAAGCATTTAAGAATGTAGGCATTACTGAATTTACAGTTGCTGAAATCACAATGCTTGCACAAAATGACATACCATTGTCAGAAGACTCCAAAGTACAATTTGAAAAATTGATTAATACTCTGGAAGATTTAGATGACGTACAGCAAGTTTACCACAATGTGGAACTTGATTAATCCCTTGATATATAAGGTTTATCAAGCATTAGCTAATTTGAAAATCTAACGAATTTTGATATACATGCATTAAATTAATAATTATTATGATGATAAACGTTTTACCCACTTTTTGCATGAGAAATTCATGCGAAAGGTGGGTTTTGTTTGTTTTTATGAAGATTTCTTTAAGGAATTTTTTATGAGTTGGAGATAAAAATTTGTTCTCTGATAAAATGGTTAGTGTAGAAAATTTATTTGAAAGATGTTTACATTTTAGTCTAAATAATAAGTAAGATGGTGGAAATAAAGAAATAAGTTTAGAAGCCTCTTACATTAAGTTGTAAGTGTCTTTTTCATTTTGTTCACATAATGTACATTGACTTCCCTATTTTAATATAATAAAATTATAAACGTTGTGCATTAATTGGAGATTGTCCCTACATTAAATTGTGGGGATTTTTTTTTGCTATCATTTTTGTTGTAATATTATGGTATTGTATATAAAAGGGGGTGTTAAAATGTTGGGGATAAATTTAATTGCATTCTTTTCAATGGTAATTCCAATGTTAGTTAAACTTGGATTTGCTATATTTGGGGTGTATGCGGTGTTGAGAGTATTAAAGCATCTTGATGATAAATCTAGATTAGAAAAGGAACGAAATGAAAAGTTAGATAAATTAATCAACCTGATCGAACAAAAAGGATAACGACAACACTCAATAACTGGGTGTTTTTATTTTGCATATTTCAGGATAAAACGACTAAGATTTTTGATCAATATTTATTCGAATATAATGGTTCAATTATTTTATTTTAATAGAGGAATTTTGTCTGTTACCGTCGAAAGCAGAAACTAATCAAGACAATTGCTATATGATCCTACTCAAAATAGAGAAAGGGAGGATACCGAATGCGGCAAATAATTGCTTTAGGTGGCGGTGGTTTCTCGATGGAACCTGACAATGAATTATTAGACTTATACATATTAAAACAATCAAACCAGTTAAATCCAAGCATTTGTTTTATTCCTACAGCTAGCGGAGATTCTGATAACTATATATCAAGATTTTATCAATTTTTTAAAAAGCAGAATTGTAACCCATCTCATTTATCATTATTTAAGCCACCAAGTAGAGATATAGAGAGCTTTATTTTGGAAAAAGATATTATTTATGTGGGTGGGGGAAATACAAAGAACTTGTTAGCTTTATGGAAGGAATGGGGTTTAGATTATATTTTAAAGAAGGCATGGGAACAAGGGACGATTTTAGCCGGCATTAGTGCCGGATCCATATGCTGGTTTGAGGAGGGTGTGACTGATTCTTTTGGCGATGGTCTTGAACCTATTAAATGTTTAGGATTTTTAAAAGGAAGCAATTGTCCACATTATGATGGCGAACAAGATAGGAAGCCTGCTTATCATAAACTCATTCTTTCTGGAGCTATTCAAAGTGGAATTGCGGTAGATGATGGGGCTGCCATTCATTATATTGATCAGAAGATTAATAAAATCATAAGCTCAAGGACTAGTGCCAAAGCGTATAAAGTTATATCTATGAATAAAAATATCATTGAGGAAGAAATGAAAACCAATTATTTGGGAATTAGTAGTTGATGATCAATTTTTTTAAGTTTAGAATTTAACCTCTTTTACTGCAATATCAAATAAGAGATCGGAATTGATGATTTATTTGGGCTTTGATTATTCACTATCATCATCTCCATTGTCTCCTGAATCATCATTATGATCGTCGCCAAAATTATTACTGTTTTTTTCGAAGAAATCATTAATCGTGTGAATGAAAGACTTATTTTGTACATTCGTGCTATGAATATTATGATCACCAATAAAATATTTGAAAGAAAAAACTTGTATAGATTGCTGTTTATTTTTTTTACGAATTAAAAATATAATGGCAATAAATGAAATGATGATTAAAGTTACAAAAAGAAATTTAAGCAAATTCGTTCACCTCTTTATCTTTGTTAAACATTATGAAAAATATGATCGATTATGACATATATCTTTGTTAAGGATTATTATTTACCTATTAAAAATATAATGTAAGAATAGGTAAACTGCTATTCACTTCCTAACATTCATTGGAATATTTATTGAAATTATCTTTTATGAACAGCTAAAAGAAGTTATTGATAATTTCCTTCCAAAGAGGCGAGGTGCTATTTAATTGAAGAATGCGTGGCTTGTTTCTTTTATTAGATTCCCAATGCTTATTGTTACTTTATTGTTTTTCTTTTTATTGTTAAAAATCTTTGGATTAGGTTTTCGTTTTCCTTATTTACCAGATTTCTCAACCGTTTACTTTACAGTTGTTAATGTCCTTTGTTTTTATCTTTTACATCGCTTATCAATAAAAGAAGGACGTTCGATGAAAGAACTAATCGGATTTCACTCTGAACGTTTAATAAAAGATATTTTGTTCGGCTTTGTATGGTTATTTGTTTTGTATATTCCATTTTTGATTGCAATTCTAGGAACGATGTTTATTATGTATGGAATGGACTTATTCGCACATTTTCAAACGATTTTTTCAGGGGATGAAAGCACATTTTCTTTTACAAGACCTAGATGGTTAATTTGGTTCACAGCATGTTTCTCTGTTGTTTTCCCTTTTTTAAATGCGCCGATCGAAGAATTAATGTATCGAGGTTATGCGCAGCCATTATTTATTAAACATTATAATAAAGTTTGGATTGGAATATTGATTCCATCTGTTGGTTTTGCTTTGCAACATATGTTGTTGGCGGCCAGTTTACAGGGAGCAATCGTTTATGCTGCTGCTTTCTTTTTATGGGGGATTGGCAGTGGCATCATCTATTACAAACAAAAAAGATTATTTCCGCTTCTTATATGTCACTTTATTGTTAATATCGCATTTGGTATTTTACCGATTGTATTCTTAATTTCAGGGGTATATTAATTGGGGTATATGAAATGAAGCTAGCTTTAAATCGTTATTCAAAATCTTTTTCATGTTCATACTGCTATTCAAAACCAGTAATATATTATTCACTCTTGGACATACTTAATGATGTTAGTGTGTAAGTTATCAACTGCCTTTAACAAAAGGAGGAATCATTATGCCCAATGGGAAAGATCTCTCTCTCCAAACGAAGATGGAAAGTATTTGGGTAAATACATGTGGATCATGGCAAAACTGTACAGAAAAAACTATTCAGTCATTCTTAGTACAATGCCAAGAAAATAATATCGATCCGCAATATTGTATGAGCTGGGTGGAACAACATAAAGCGCAAATACCAGAATGGTCTGCCGTTTCGAAAGTATCACTTGACTGGGTTAATCAGCATACTTCAACTGGTTCACCAATAACGTATAATGAACAGAATCTTCAATAAAAAGTGGAGAGAAACATTTGCTCTCCACTTTATTATTTTATTTCGAATATGAGAAAGTACTTTTATTTTTAATTTCCTGGTTTTACTTGTCTAAAAAAGGACTTCTGATCGAATCTATAATGACCAGATTATTGTTAATACTAGAGAAAAGCTTAATTGTTGCTGTGATCTGTAAAAATAGCTATTCATTATTAATAATTTCAAGTAAAGAAGATACAAATTAAACGTGATCGTTTGTGGAGTTGATAAAATGAGGAGAAAAATTCTAGAGGAACTAAAAAAAATCGAACTTTCACATCATGTGAAAGTTTTATATGCTTGTGAGTCAGGGAGCCGGGCATGGGGATTTCCCTCAAAAGACAGCGATTTTGATGTTCGTTTTATCTATATACATAATAGAGATTGGTATTTATCAATCGACCAAAAGCGAGATGTAATTGAACTTCCAATGAATGATTTTTTAGATATCAATGGATGGGAATTGACCAAGGCTTTAAGACTTTTTAGAAAATCTAATCCACCCTTACTTGAGTGGCTAAATTCTGGAATTGTATATTATCAAGCATTTTCTGTAGTTGATAAATTAAGGGATTTGACAAATAGATTTTATATGCCAACAGCAGGTATATACCATTATTTAAATATGGCAAAAAGAAACTATCGTGATTTATTAAAAAATGATCAGGTGAAGGTTAAAAAATACTTCAATGTTCTTCGTCCAATTTTGGCATGTAAATGGATTGAAACATATAATTCTGTCCCACCGTTGCTATTTACAAAATTATTAAACGATATCATTCCAGAAGGATTATTGAAAACAGAGATTAATCATCTTATAGAGAGAAAAGTAAGTGGAATGGAACTTAATTTTGAACCTAGAATTGAGGTTATTAATGAATATTTAGAATCTGAAATAGAGCACCTAACTCAATATGGAAAGTCATTAAACATAAAGATAAGTGACCCAACCGAGAGTTTAAACAAATTATTCCGAGAAGCCTTAAATGAGGTTTGGGGGTAAAAAAGGGGCATTATCGGCATTTAAAAATATTAGGGTATTATTGCAACTCATTTACACATGAGTTTCATCATGAAACCCATGTGTCCTTCTTAATTCTATTTTTTGTACTCCATAATCCAACAATCCCTGTATTCACCTTCATGAAGCTCATGTTTCGGTAAATATTTTACTTTTTTAAGATTACACTTTTCATAACAAGCAATGGCTCGTTTATTCCATGCTTGAGGATCCATTACGACCCTATCAGCTTTTTTTTGATTAACTAAAAACTCAATCATGGAAGTTACAAGAAGTTTTCCAATCCCTTGATTCCAATATTCTTCTTCGCCAATAAATTGATCTGTTCCATAAATCGTTTCTGTTATTCCAGAATAGCCATATGTTTTCTTGGTTTCCTCGTCTAAAGGGTAGTATTGGATATAACCTACTTCTACACCATCATATTCAACAATACAACCAATCACTTCACGATTTTTTCGATTATAAAAGTGTTGATTGACCATTTCTAAATTATGTGGCCGATCTCGCCCTTCATAATACTGTAAAACTACTGGATTAGAGAGCCATTTAACTAATAAAACTTTATCCTTTTCCTGAAGTTTACGAACAACTATTTTATCTTTTTGAAAAATCAACTTAATAGCTCCTTTGTTATAAAAATAGATAATTACCGGTTTCTGCTTAATCAGAATTTTTCCTATTCTTCTTTTTCTCAATGTATATCCAAATGTAATACAAACACCAAGCAACAATAGGGATGAATATAATATATGGTCTTTTTTCTGCTGAAACAGTTAGAATGAGGACGATATAAATTACTAATGCTGGTGGAATAAGCAGCAAATACTTCTTTTTATGCATAATTGCCCCCTTGACTATCCAAAGTAGTTTTAATGTCGTTACGTTAAATATTCTTTTAATAATAGGAAATTCCTTCAAAAAAATTACAATGGTGCAAGGAATCATGTGTAACCTTCACAGACATGGAAGTGGGAACAATAAAAAAAGTCGTGCACTTTCAAATATTCGGCACGTAAAAGAAAGGAAGAGGTACAAAATAGCTAAATTGGGGCACACAAATACAAAAAGAGTCACGAAATCACGAAACACAAAATAAACGCATATTGACCTATCCGAATCAGGATGGAATTTTTTATGTCTAAGTACACATCCATTGTAAATATAATATCAATAAAGACGACATATGGGCAGACAAGGAGGGGAGAAATGGGAATACACTATGATTTAACAAATCAAATATTCCATTTACAGAGTAAAAATACAAGCTATATTTTCCAATTATTCGAATCCAAGTATCTTAAACATTTGTATTGGGGAAAAAAGCTTCGCCATTATGCAGGTTCAGGCAAGCTTCAAATAGTAAAAAGGACATTTACATCGAATCCCGAACAAGGGAAGGATTATTCACTCGATACACTTCCACAAGAATATCCTTGTTACGGGACATCCGATTTTCGAAATCCAGCTTATCAAATTCAATTGGAAAATGGATCTACCATCACAGACTTACGTTATTACTCCCATCGAATTTTTTCAGGGAAGAAAAAATTGGAAGGACTTCCCGCTACTTATATTGAAAACGAAAATGAAGCTACAACACTTGAAATAGATTTAATTGATTCTCTAATCGGTCTTAAAGTAATCCTGACATATTGTGTTTATGAAAGGCAAAATGTTATTACACGATCAGTTCGCTTTCAAAACGAAGGGAAACAGAAGCTCTGCATCCTCAGAGCTCTAAGTATGAATGTTGATTTCCAAGATGACAATTATGATTTGATCCATTTGCCGGGAGCATGGGCGAGGGAACGAGATATTGTCAGGTATCCAATTAAATTAGGTGCACAATTGATAGAAAGCAGAAGGGGAGCAAGTAGTCACCAGCAAAACCCGTTTATAGCCCTATCAAGAAAAGAAACAAACGAGGATCATGGAGATGTGTATGGCTTTAGCTTTGTGTATAGCGGAAATTTCCTCGCTCAAGTTGAAGTTGACCAATTTCGAACGACTCGAGTTTCAATGGGAATCAACCCTTTTGATTTTACTTGGAAATTGCATCCGAATGAAGCCTTTCAATGTCCAGAAGTTGTCATGGTCTATTCTTCAGAGGGGATTGGAGATATGTCGCGGACTTATCATTCCTTATATCGTAAACGTTTAGCTAGGGGATATCATCGTGACAAAGAGCGCCCTATTCTTATAAATAATTGGGAAGCTACCTATTTTAAATTTAATGAAGATAAACTTTTGGATATTGCGAAAGCAGCAAAAAATGTTGGAATCGAGCTCTTTGTCCTTGATGACGGTTGGTTTGGAAAACGTGACAATGCGAAAACCTCCCTAGGTGATTGGTATGTTCATAAAAAGAAGCTTCCAAATGGCTTAGATGGTTTAGCAAAACGGATACATGGGATAGGAATGAAATTCGGATTATGGTTTGAACCTGAAATGATCTCAGTGAAAAGTGAATTATATCTAAAACATCCGGATTGGTGCTTACATGTACCAAATCGAAACCGTACAGAAGGCAGAAATCAATTAGTTTTGGATCTATCTAGAAAAGATGTTTGCGACGAAATCATATCGATGGTATCAAACATTTTAGCGAATGCTCCGATTGATTATGTTAAATGGGATATGAACCGTCATATGACGGAGATTGGTTCAGCAAAATTACCTCCTGAATGTCAAAGAGAAACGGCCCATCGATATATGCTCGGACTATACGGAATATTAGAAGAAATTACAACAAAATTTCCACGTGTGTTATTTGAAAGCTGCTCTGGGGGTGGGGGGAGATTTGACCCAGGAATGCTTTATTATATGCCACAAACATGGACTAGTGATAACACAGATGCTATTTCAAGGTTAAAAATCCAATATGGCACAAGCATCGTTTATCCAGCTATCTCTATCGGTTCACACGTATCTGCTGTCCCTAATCATCAAGTTCATCGAACAACATCGTTGGAATTGCGTGGACACGTAGCCCAGTCTGGGAATCTTGGATATGAATTGGATCTCACGAAACTATCTACTGCAGAAATGGAAAAGGTGAAAGCTCAAATTAAGTTTTATAAAGAAATCAGATTCCTCATTCAGTTCGGCAGCTTTCACAGAATCCTAAGTCCATTTGAAGGAAATGAAACCGCTTGGATGTTTGTTAGTGAAAATCAATCAGAGGCAATTGTATTTTATTACCGAATACTAGCTGAACCGAATTCGCCACTCAAGAAAATCCTTCTAAAAGGTTTAAATCCGAAAAAAGAATATCAAATAACTGGGGCATTAAATTCTTACGGTGGTGATGAGTTGATGTATTCTGGAGTAGCCGTTCCTTCGAACTTAAGAGGGGATTTTCAAAGCTTTATATGGAGATTTCGAGAAATTTAGAAAACCGAAAATCAATCATGATAGAAATTTCAACAGAAGTGTCCTGTTACTTTCTCATTGCAATTGTAAAAATGTCATTATCAGCTTTTAAAAAAGATCATTCATCCCTCAAAACCAAAATATCCCAATTACGCAAATATAAATTTACAATATGGTATAATGATAATAAGAGGTGAAAAAAATGAAGGATTGTAAATTTAAAAAAAATGAATTCGTAAAAATTAAAGAAACCGATGAGAACGTAACTATTATTAAATCGAAGTATATTAGCAATATGAAAAGATACTCATATATTGTTAAAGAACATCCAGCGATTTTTTACTTTGAAGAGGAGTTAGAGAAAATTCAATAATAAAATTAATGATAAAAAAAGAAGAAAGGAGGCATGTTTTCTCCTTTGCAAGTGAAAGCGTTTGCCACAAGAAACAAACCTCATTGATTTACTATCTATTTATTATTTTACTATTAGACAAAGGCGATTTTTCCGATCTAGGCTTCCAATTTTTTAGCTTTTCTTTCAAATAATCCTTAAGAACGTCACGTTTCCTTTTTCGCCTTTTATCACGATTTTTCATGGAAAGTCACCATCCCTTTGCCACACTACATACTGTGTTTCTTTTATTATAACTCTACCAAACATTTTAATACACTGAAAAAAACCTATATTACCTTCAATAAAGTTATTCTCTAACATTATTGCTAAAAAAACCTAAGGAAAACGTTTATTAATAAAACCTCTCGCAGAAAAATTTTTCAACAAAAACGATAAAATAACACACCTTAAAAGCAATAGTAAAAATGCGAACAGTAAATACTCTGTTCGCATTTTTCATTTACAGACCTGTAAAAAATGAAATGGTCGATAAAAAATTAGATTTTATCCATTTTAATTGTACAAAAAGAATGTAATTATACTAGCTGCGAAAATAAAAAAGAAATGTGTACAAAAAATGAAATTCATTTGACAATTTTGTGAACTGGAGGAATAATATATGTAAAGGGAGATGAGAGAAATGAAATCTAAACTGAAAATATTAAATGCTGTGAAGTTTGTTGCTGGAACAGTGCTTGCAATTGGAACGATCATCGTAGTATTCGGATTTCTAAAAAACGATTACCATGTGATCACACCAATAGGTATTGGTACAGTAATGGGTGCAGTTTTTATTTTTCTAATGGGTATATTTTTTGTAGCAACTGAAGAAATGCTTGAGAAAATTGATCATCGTGAGGAAATGGTTCCCGCAATAAAAAATTCGTTGATTAGTAAACAATAGAAATAAGTTTATACTTTTTTTAATAAAGGCTGTTTTCGTAAAGATTGTTGCTTTTCGCATATAGTGTGAAGCCTGAATAAATATAGTGTCGAGCTCTTTTCTACATCCTATATTTTATTTTGATAGTGGAAATAACCGTAAAAATCCTACTAGATATTTACTGCGTAAAATCTCTGCCGATTTTTACTCTATTTAAAAATAGCAACAAAGTTTAAGAAAAGAGCCTAAATAAAAAACTCATTTAACGTAAAAAAGAGCGCCATTTTAGACGCTCCTTTTGTTTTTTGTTTTACATATAACCCCAGATCATGGTAAGCAGGGTACCGAAAACAGTAACTAATGCTATGAATACTCCATAATATATATTCGTATAGATGGACTTTTTATCTTCAGTTTCTCCTGCATGCATAAACACGACTAACTGTACAGCTGCTTGGATAAATGCTGTTACAAGTAGAACCGTCATGCCAAAAGGGAATGACATGTTAAAGAAATAAACAGCAAGTGCCACAATTGTAAGGATTAATGAAAATATAAAGCCCATTACTTGTTTAAGCGGGAATAATTCTTTCATAATTACATCATTCCTTTCAAGTAGACGAAGCTGAAGATAAAGATCCAAACAACGTCTAGGAAATGCCAGTAAAGAGAGAAAATGAATGATTTATTGGCTGTTTCAGGAGTTAGCCCGCGTTTTTTCGCCTGTATGATGATGCTTAATCCCCAGAACAAACCAAATGTAACGTGTGCTCCATGTGTGCCTAATGTTGTTAATAGGATCGCTGTAAAGGCACTCGTCTGAATCCCTGCTCCAATGTGAACATAGTGAACGAACTCAAAAATTTCAAATCCTAAGAATCCTAGACCCAGCAGAAGTGTGATAGCAAAGAATGTGATCATTGCATTCTTCTTGCCAAGGCGCATAGCATGGATTCCAAGACCGATAACAAAACTACTTGTTAAGAGCAAGATGGTTTCAATTAATACTGGAGTGATTTCGAAAATATCTGATCCAGCAGGGCCGTTGCCTGTACGATCAACCAAGGTGAAATAGGAAGCGAAAAGTGTCGCAAAGAGCATAATTTCGGCACCTAAGAAGATCCAGAATCCTAATATTTTCAAACGATTTTCTTCTGTACTGTATTCAAGAGGGAGCGTGTGATCTATTTTCATATTCTAGTACCTCCCAATTTGTTTTCTGTTTCTTTAATTTCTTCAACTGAAATATAACGCCCATGATCTTTCTCAAATGAACGATGCAGCAAACAAGCAAATATACCAAGAGTTGTAATAATTGCAGGAATCCACAGGCTAAATATTAGTGAGAATCCCCAAACGAAGATGATGCTGCTCATAATAAAAGGTACTCCGGTGTTATTAGGCATATGAATTTTTTCATATTCACCTTTGAATAGAACATCCCCGTTTTTCTTAGCATCCCAAAATGCCTGGGAAGAATTAACTTGCGGTACAATGGCAAAGTTATATTCCGGTACTGGCGTATGAGTAGCCCATTCTAATGAACGTGCATCCCATGGGTCTGATCCTATATCCCTTGAAGCGTGACGAACGCTGTAGTAGATGTTGTAAACTATTAAGATAAAACCTACTGCGAGTCCAAGCGCACCGACAAACGAAATCATATTCAATGGACCAAATCCAGTTGATGCAGAATACGTATACATACGACGAGCTTGCCCATCTAAACCAGTGAAAAACATCGGCATGAATGCAACAAGCGTGCTGATTCCGATGATCCATGCTGACAATTTCCCGATTTTTTCATTTAACATGAAACCGAACATTTTTGGCCAATAGTATGTGAGACCAGCAAGCATCGCAAATACTACACCAGGAATGATAACCATATGGAAGTGAGCAACTAAGAACATCGTATTATGGTATTGATAGTCAGCTGCAGACATCCCAAGCATTACCCCAGTAACCCCGCCGATTGTGAAAATCGGAAGGAATAGTAATGAATAGAGCATTGGAGTAGTAACTACAATTTTTCCCTTCCAAAGCGTAAACAACCAGTTAAAGATTTTAACTCCCGTTGGAACAGCAATCGCCATGGTTGTGATAGAGAAGATACTGTTTGCTAATGCACCTTGACCCATTGTAAAGAAATGGTGGGCCCAAACTAAGAATGATAGAAGTGAGATGATTACCATAGAAGCAACCATAGATTTATAGCCATATAGGTTACGACGTGCAAAGGTAGAGATAATCTCACTATATATGCCGAAAGCTGGCAAAATTAATATATAAACTTCAGGATGGCCCCAAACCCAGAATAAGTTTGCCCAAAGCATATCCATTCCGCCATTTGTTGTTGCAAAGAAATGAGTTCCAAATAGTCGATCCATCGTTCCCATAAGCAGTAATACTGTTAATACTGGGAAAGCGAAAACAATAATTGCATTTGTCACTAGTGATGCCCAAGTGAACATTGGCATTTTCATTAATGTCAATCCAGGGGCTCTCATTTTAAGTATAGTCGTAATAAAGTTAATACCTGTCATTAATGTACCAAGACCAGCAATCTGAATAGCAATCATATAATAGTTTGATCCTACAGACTCGCTGAATTCATTACCTGCAAGTGGAAAGTAGGATGTCCAACCTGCATCAGGAGATCCACCAATAATGAAAGAGATATTGAATAGCATCGCACCCATGAAAAATAACCAGAAACTTAGGGCATTTAAACGAGGGAATGCTACGTCACGAGCTCCAATTTGTAATGGAACAACAAAGTTCATTAAGGCCATAATGAATGGCATAGCCATAAATATGATCATAACGACCCCATGTGTTGTGAAAATTTCATTATAATGTTGAGGATCTAATAATTTATTTTCAGGTAAAGCAAGTTGAGCGCGCATCATAATGGCATCTACGCCACCACGGAAGAGCATCAACAATGCAGAGATTAAATACATAATACCAATACGTTTATGATCCACAGTTGTTAACCATTCACGCCATAGATAACCCCATTTTTTAAAATAGGTTAAGCCAGCGATAATTGCGATAACAGTAAGTCCAATGGCAACCATGGAAGCGTATATTGGAAAACTTGGATTAGGTATCGCGAATCTACTAAAAAAATCCATACTCTTTTGACTCCTTTCGAGTGATATTGCTTGTCATACAAAACCTGATGTGATTATTTTTAGAAAGGATTAATGATTATGCTCCATTTTTTGATCAGAATCATTTGACATATGATCCATATCCATATGGTCCATATGATTCATATCCATATGTTCATCTTTAGATTTATCATCGGAATCACTTGAGCCATGATGATGTCCACCATGTTCCATTTCTGGTGCCGGTGAAAATTTCAAATGGGTTCCAGTGTATGTGGACTGCCCAACATGACCAGGTTTTAATAATTCATTGAATTTTGCTTCAGTAAGAGGCTTAGCTGTTTTTTTAACATCTTTTACCCACTCATCATATTTAGCTTCAGGCATTGCTTTGACGCTGAATGTATTTTCTGCGAAACCTTTCCCACTGAAGTTTGCATTTCGACCATCAAATTCACCAGGCACATCAGCCGCTAAATGTAATGTGGTAACCATATCGGACATCGCATATTTTTGTCCTCCGAGCTGTGGAATCCAGAAACTAGTGATCGGTCCGTATGAATAAAGTCTAAATTCTATCGGACGTTTGGTTGGAATGTATAAGTAATTAACGGTTTCGATATTTTCTTCAGGATAACTAAAATGCCACTTCCAGTTTGAGGTTGAAGCATAAATAACTAATGGTTTTTGATTTTCATAGCCTTTCGGTGTTGCCTCAACTTTATAGTTTGATTTGACGGACATAATAGAAAGGAAAATTACGATTAATATCGGAATCCCCACACATATTATTTCTACAATATGATTTCCTTCGATATGTGGAGGCTCATAATCTTTACTTTGTTTGGAAGCTCGATATTTCATTAATATAAAGATTAAGAGTCCAAAAACAACGATGACAATAAATGACATGATCAAAATAGATAAGATTATGTCATCCGCTTGGGTTTTAGCTTGAGGACCTTTAGGATCCAAAACCTTTAATGGTTCACAACCCGTAAGTACAGTAATAATAGTGAAAATTACTGTCAATAAAGCCCATTTAATTTTCATGGTAAGACTCCTTTCTCTGTTCTCTAAGTTTCATTGCATTAGAAATATGAAATTTGTTAAATGGATACATCGACATTATCTTAATACGTTTTATTTTAGAAAACATCATAATGTGAATCATTTCACAAAATGTTCATGAATCAAATGTGATTTTTGTCACTAATTATTCAAGAAATGTTTTAATTAATTTTTAAATAGTTAATCAAAATGGTTATATATATGATAAATAGAGAGATGATCTTAAAAATTATTTGGGGTTATATTGCTTCTTTTTATTAAAAAAATAGAAAAATAGGTATATTGAGATTGATTATTTATGTGATCAAACATAGGGAAGAATAACTATTTATTTATTAAATACCTCATAATTAAGTGATAGGACATATTTCTTAGGATAAATAGTCCTATATTGTTATATAATATCTCCATATGAATCTTTTCCCAGTTTATGAAGCATCAAATATACAACTTGGGAACTCCTTTTTAAAAAAACGGTAAAAAATAGGGATTGAGGTATCAAAGCAGGTTATGAGCGTCTGCGAATAAAGAAAAATGGAGGAAATGATGACAATTTTTACAAAAAGAGCGACATCCATGAACCAACAATTTAGTGGGACAGATATTTCTCAGGTAGATGAACGAACAAAAGAACGTTTATCATTTTTAGGCATCAATCAGGATACATTGAATCTTGTAAAGAAAGCAGCTACTATTCTATCACCATATAAAGAAGAATTGGTTGATCAATTTTATAGAAATATTACTTCTGTCGATCATCTTCAGAATATTATTCTCAAGCATTCAAGCATCGAGAGGTTAAGAAAAACGATGGAAAGTTATTTAGATCAATTTCTTCAAGCTGAGGTCAACGATGAATATATTAAAACAAGAAAAATCGTTGGAAAAGTACATAGTCGAATCCATTTAACTGCGGATCATTTTATTTCTTCCCACCATACATTAATCCAGATTATGATATCCATATTAACGGAAAAATCACATCTTAAACGTAATCAATTAATGGAGACTGTAGTTGCCCTACAAAAATTATCCGCATTTGATCAGCAGTTGATTGTGGGAGTATATATGGAGGAAACGATTAAATATTTTTTATTCGGTGTTTCTGACATGCTAAATCATACGACTCAATTGGATACGACGAAACAGTTGATTACTGGAATGGATCAGCAGATTGAGGAAACTCACAGTGTTACATTAGCATCTGAAGAGATACGAGCATCTATTCAAGAGGTCTCCAACTATGCGGTAAAGGTAGCTGAAGGTACCGATGAAGCGGTTCAAGCTGCTGAGCAAAGTAAACAAGTAGTAGGTGAAACGTTAAATGTTGTTAAGCAGGTAGGTCATATATATGATCAAGTAGTGGAGAAAGTAGACAAATTAAATCAAGAAATTGAACAAACGAAGAATGTTGTCAATATTATTAATGGTATTGCTGAGCAAACAAATCTTCTTGCCTTAAATGCCAGTATTGAAGCAGCTAGAGCAGGTGAGCATGGAAAAGGCTTTTCGGTTGTAGCTTCAGAGGTTCGAAAATTATCTGAGCATACTAAAGAACAGATTAATCAAATTACATCCAATATGGAATCATTGCACCAGGTTTCAAATCAGGTCACCCAAGAAATTAACCAAACCGGTGAACTGGTTGAAAATAGTGTAATGAGAGCCGAATATGCAGGTGATGCACTAAAAAACATTGTTTCAACGATGCAAGAAATTAATGATGCCACATCACAAATTGCAGCAATGAATGAAGAACAGACATCTACGATTTTGGAAATCACCAAACGTAATTCCGTGATTTACGAACACAATATGGCCTCCCAAGAAATTGCAAAGAAAACTGCACATAATGTTTTTGTACTTAGTCAACAAATGGAGAATTATCGGAATACCTTTTTTGGAGTTAATGTTCATTTGAATTCGAAAGATATTGTAAAAGTAACTAAAACCGATCATCTCCTCTGGAAGTGGAAAGTTTATAACATGCTTTTAGGGATTGAAAAGATTGATATGAGGAAAATACCAACTTATGAGGATTGTAGGCTTGGAAAATGGTACTATGGTGAATTACCTGACAATCTGAAAAATAGTTTGTCTTTTAAACAATTAGAAGTTCCGCACCATACTGTACATCAATACGCGATCCAAGCGGTAGAGTGCTATGAAAAAGGAGACACAAATGGTGCAGAGGAAGTTTTTGTACTATTGGAACAAGCATCAAAAGAAGTGATAAGCTTGTTATCTAAACTGGAGCAAGAACTTTAATAATCTTCCTTTGTTGTTTGAAAAGCTTAACGATTGATTAGGTACATAATTTTGGAAAACGCTGTTGATACTGATCACCAGCGTTTTTATTATTTAGTATTCCTTCAAAATGAGCTCCAACAATATTTTTTTTATTGTCAGGTGCTGGGTTTATTGCTAAAATTTACGTAAAAGAAAAAAGTCGGTGAAATATAGTGCTTAAAAAAGTTTCTGAATTTTTAGTTAAAAAGGAAGTAGAGAGAAAACTAAATAAATATAATATAGCCCTTGTCCATTTTATTCCAGGTCGAATTCGATTAAAGTCTAATGAATGGAAAATAAATGAATCACTGATCACAAAGATAACAAAACAACTAGAAAAAGAACCGTTTATTTTTTCAATTCACTTTACAAAAGAGACAGGTAGTTTACTAGTCACCTATGATTCTAATTTTGTAGAGGTATCGCATGGTATGGAGCAATGGTTGCAACTGCTTGAACAAATTTACGAGCATGAATATTCGGCAATTAAGGGGGGGCAGGTATGATTTCATCAATTGTGAGTTTGGGAGCTTCTCTCATTGCCCCAAAACTACTTTCCCAATTTAGTGAGCAAAAAATAAAAATTATACATGCCATGCCTGGAAGACTTAGGCTGCAATGTGATAAATGGAAGCATAAAGTTATTGTAGAAAACATAGAGAAAAAATTAAAAACTGAACCACTTGTTTTATCCTGCGAGGCTTCACATATAACAGGGAGCTTGCTAATAAAGTTTACAGTGCCGCATATTACCCAGCTGCAGTTAGATGAATTAATGAAGGTAATTGTTACAGCTGCAGCAGATGCGATCCTTCATACAGATGCTAAATTGATGAACATGATGCAGCAATCATTACATATCGTTGACAAAGGGATTAAAAAACAAACGAGTGGATTTGCTGATTTTGACAGCCTGTTTACATTATTCCTTTTAGGAAAGGGATTGCATAGTTTTAAAAGTGCACCCACATTTTCAGCAAGTCTTCTCTACTGGGCATACACAATCATTAAAAAAGGAGAAAATAAAAAATTCCATGAATGGTGAGGTAGCAGTTATTCATTCATTGCCAGGAAGAACCCGGCTTTATATTCCTAGTGAATTGCTCCCAGTTCAAGTTGAATGTTTTTTTCGTTCTATAAAGGGAATATATTCAGCTACATATACAAAAGAAACGTGCAGTCTTCTATTACACCACGAACAAACATTATCTCTTCAATCCATAATTAATTTTGCAAAAACGTTCATGTCTATAAAAATAAGTAATCATATTTTTTCATGGCAGCAATATGGGTCATTAGTTAGCTGTATTAGTGTATTAATAATCCACAGTGCCGTAAATAGAATTCCAATCCTTTTACCGCTTAGGCCTATTTTGTATAAAACTGCAGCAACAACAGCTCTTTTATCTTCTATTGATGTGATAAAAGACGGAATTACAACGGTTTTCAAAAACAGGAAAGTAAATGCGAACACACTAACAGCGGCGTCTATTTTCGCTTCTATCTATAATGGTAATCCAGCATCTGCTCTTGTTATTACCATTATGTCGACAATAAGTGAGAAGCTTTCAGAATACACTGCTGAAAAAACGAAAAACTATATTTCTTCATTAATGGAACTCGATACAAAATATGCTTGGCGTCTTAATCCGGCAGGTGAAGAAGTGAAGGTCTCTGTTAAAGAATTGAATGTGAGCGATCATATTGTAGTATTTACTGGTGAAAAAATTCCAGCTGATGGAAGAGTACTTGAAGGGTCTGGAATTGTCGATGAATCATCCATTACCGGAGAGTACATGCCGAAAGTAATAAATGTTTACGAAAACTTATTTGCCGGAAGCATTTTAAAAAGTGGGCATATTGTTATGGAGGTAGAAAAGGTCGGAGATGATACGGCAATCTCCCGTATGCTTAAGTTGCTCGAGGAAGCTCAGAAAAAACGAGCTCCGATTCAAAACACTGCGGATTCCTTGGCAGAGAAAATGGTTCCATTTTCATTTGGATTAGCTCTTGTTACTTATTTGATCACTCGAAATCTTAACAGAGCCATGAACATGCTTGTTATTGATTTTGTATGTGGACTTAAACTTTCAACTGCTACTGCTTTTTATGCATCGATGGGAAAAGCAGCAAAACAAGGAATAATTGTAAAAGGCAGCCACAACATTGAACAAACATCAACTATTGATATGATTATTTTGGATAAAACCGGAACCATTACTGAAGGTTCTCCCGTCGTACAACAAGTCTTCCCTTGTGATGGATTTTACCACGAGGATGTCATTCGTCTAGCAGCTATTGCTGAGAAGAATTCTTCCCACCCGATTGCAGAGGCAATTTTAAAGCAGGTAGAGGAATGGAAAATACAGGTTCCGAATCGGGATGCAAATACACTGGCAGAAACAATCGTTGGAAAAGGGGTTCGTTGTTATTTTGATAGAAAACCAATTGTAGTTGGCAGTCTTTCTTTTTTTAAAGAGCTGAAAATTAATGTTGATCATTTTCCAAAAACGTTTGATTACGATGAAAATGTTATTTATGTTGCTTATGACCATACACTTGTAGGAATCATTAGTATTTTTGATAAAATTCGTACCGGTATGCCACAAGCAATTCGAAAACTTCGCAAGCAGGGAATTGGTGAAGTTGTGATGCTGACAGGTGATAAACGAAGCGTAGCTAAAGAAATGGCTCGAAGGTTAAATTTTAATTGGTATCATGCAGAGACATTGCCAGAAGATAAGGTGACTTATGTTAAACAATATCGACGTCGACATTCTGTCATGATGGTCGGTGATGGCATCAATGATGCACCTGCTTTAGCTTATGCAAATGTAGGTGTAACAATGGGTGGGAAACGTACTGATATCGCTTCTGAGGCAAGTGATATTATCATCACGTCTGATAACCCTGAGCTAATACCAGCGTTCATTAACTTATCGAAACGTACAATGAATATTATTAGGCAAAACTTTGTAGCAACCTTTTTTATTAATGGAGCAGCTATTTTACTTGGAGCATGC
Source organism: Heyndrickxia sp. NPDC080065 (assembly GCF_050281185.1). NCBI lineage: Bacteria > Bacillati > Bacillota > Bacilli > Caryophanales > Bacillaceae > Heyndrickxia > Heyndrickxia sp. NPDC080065. The sequence goes on from NZ_JBNNWS010000010.1 coordinate 159,431, forward strand.
GGATTTATCTCACCTATTATGGGGGCAGCCATTCATAATACAGCAACAATTGGTGTTATTTTGAATAGCGCAAAAATCTTATGGATAGGAGATAAAGATCATGGAACCGAAATTTTATATTCTTCATGATATTCCTGGAAGGATTCGCTTACAAATTCCCGCACTTATAGACCAAACATCTTACCAGGACATTGAAAATATGTTTTCATCTATTAAAGGAATACAGTTCGTAAGAATTCAACCAATCATCCATACGATGTTAATAGAATACAATTCAGAAGAATTATCACGAAATAACATATTGCGTTACGTGTCTATTTTCTTTCATCGGGCTAGTTTTGATCCATTCGATCCCATTATGGTCAATATAAAGCCAAGATTAAGAAATGATTTGTTTCGATCATTAGTAACAGGGGTCTTACTTTTAGTTGCTTATATGAGACGTACGAAGGGGAGTACTCCTGACGTGCTAGATTACATATCTGTTATATCAACGGGTTATACCGTCATATCCCATGGTACAAATAGATTAAGTCATCCCGACGTTTTAACTGGAATTATCAGTTTAATATCGCTTGGAGCTTCGAATATGCTTCAAGTTTCAATTGTCACCTGGGCAGTTAACGCATTAGAGCTTTTATATGATCTTCGCCGAAACAATCATTTAACTTACGTTTAGTGTATTCGTCCATACCTATAAATGGGCTTATATAAAAGGCTTTGTGAAATAGTATTGTTGATAATAATAAAGTCTTGAAAGGTATAGTGTTAATCCGTATACCCATCCTATAGGTCTATTTATCAACAATAACTATGAACAAAGTTATATAAATAAAATTATTATATTAGGAGGAAAAACTTTATGGCATTAAATCGAGATTTTTTAATGGGATTTTTATCTGGAACTGTTGTTGGTGCGGTAGGATATCGCTTATATGAACAAAACAGTGGTCAACTTAAGCGTCTTGTTCAACCAGGAAGCGCATATCCACAACAGCCGCAAGCTGGTTATCAACCATCTATCGAAGAAATCATTGCACAAAAAGAGCGCTTAGAAGATTTAATTGCAGAAATGCAAGTTAAATAAATAGTTTAAGAGGAAGGTAAATACGTTTTTCCATACAGAAGCAGTGTTAATATGGATATAATTCGATATATTTTTCAATATTTTCTTAAGATCATGAGTATATTATGAAATTACGTTTCTTTCGATAAAATATTAGCCGGTTTCTCTTTTACGTGAGGGAGATCGGCTTTTATTGATATTTAGGCTGATATAAATTGTTAATACGTAATATATTAATACACTTGGGCAAATCAGAAAATTCGCTTTTATCAATTAGTTAGTTTCTATATTATGTAAAAGTATGTTATCATTTTTCATAAACTGAAAGTGGAAAGGATAGATAACGATGTCATTTGAAAGTGTACAAGCCCATTTTAAACAATGGAATCGTGAACAAGATGTAATGGTATTTGATACATCGAGTGCTACCGTTGAATTGGCAGCAGAAGCCATTGGTGTCATTCCTGCTAGAATTGCGAAAACGATTTCCTTTAGGGGTGATGAAGATGGGAAAGCGATCTTGATAGTTGCTGCTGGTGATACAAAAATTGATAATAAGAAATTCAGACAAAGATTTGGTATCAAACCACGAATGCTTTCACCTGAGGAAGTGCTTGAGCAAACAGGACACGCCGTTGGCGGTGTTTGCCCATTTGGATTGAAAAATGAACTCGATGTCTACCTCGACATTTCAATGAAACGTTTTACTACTGTTTTCCCTGCATGCGGCAGTGCAAACTCTGCGATTGAATTGACAAATGATGAATTGCAACAATTTTCATCGGCAAAAGAGTGGGTAGATGTTTGTAAAGGATGGGAACAAGAAGAGGAAAAAGAGTCGATCGCTCTGAATAATAATGGGAATTAAAAATTTTTGAATTGTTGATATAAAAATCGTTTACATAAAAAACAGTTGGAATCATTCCTTCTGTTTTTTTTATTTCAATAATTCCCCTTTTCTGAATAAATAGAATCAACTATTACAAAGGTAATTTCCACCATAAAGTATTCAAAAATAGAAATTAAAACCGATATATAAGATTGTCGGAATAATTTTGATTAAATCAAAAGCTTTAAATAGGTTTTATCACAGACTATTTAATTATTTTTTTAGTATTCTTACATAATATAAAAGGTTAGAAAAAGAAAAGAATCTATATTTAGATGTAAATTTGCAACAGGTTTTAACTAAAAAGGAGAGATACTTATGTACAAACGTGTAACAAACCAAGAAGAATTGAATGTATTTCATCAAATTAAGCAGGTTTCCTGGGAGGGAAAAGGCTTCGATATGGAATATGCAAAAGAAGGTTCTGACCTTTTTCTATTTTATGGCGATGATGATTTACCAGGTGGAACATTTGAATTTACACCGTATCCACAGTTTACCAGTCCATTTATGAAAAATTTATTTAATGATGTTGTTCAAAAAAATATGGTTACTGTAGAAATAGATAGTTTTTCAGTTTTACCTAAATATCGCGGAAAACTTGGTCGTGAAATAATTTGTTTTCTATTAGATTATGCTAAAAAAACTGGCTATACACATGCTGTCGCTATTTCTGACCCAGCTGTTTTTCGTTCTTTTAATAAAACTTATCATATTAGAGCTACTCAAGTAAAAGAACAAATTTGGTATAAAGGTGATTATGTAATTCCTGCTTTATTTCATTTACAAGAAGCATACGACAATATTCATGATGAAAAATTTTCATGGTTCAAGCAACCAATTGAAAAGAAAGAAGGAGTTTTATTATGAAAAACTATGAATTAATAAGAAAGAGAAATAATTGGGTTGTATTTGTATTTGTAGGAACGATAACAGCTGTTGAGATTTTAAACCTTATTTTAGGAATACCCTTTAGTTTTGTTATATCTCTCATGGGGATATTATGTGGAGTAATTGCTCCATTTACATTTATTGCTAATAAAACAAAATTTAAAGATAAATTAGTTATTCCCATGCAATACTTTAACTTATTAGTTATTGGCATTTTTATGTTTGTGGCTATTTCATTAGATCCTCATTTGATTAATATCATGAGTTTATTTTTCTTCGTAGCTGTTATGGGGATTTATCAAGATAAATTGTTAAATTCATTAACCATTGTTTTTACTTTAGGGATTTTGATTTACTTTTATGTAACGCAAGGGGAACTCATATTTCATTCAACAAATTATACTGATTTGATTTACTATGTTTTAACATTTTGTTTTGTCTCTATATCAAGTTTTATGCAATCCATGTTTAATAACAAATTGCAACAAGAAATAGTAGTTCAAAAAGAAGAGGCTGTCAATTCAAAAGAATCAATGGAAAACATGTTGAAACAAATAAACAATTCTCTTATTTCCGTTAAAAAATATCAAGATAACTTGAATAATACATCGAATGAAGTAAGTGAACAATCTTCTGAAATTATTCAATCTATCCGAAACATTATTGAATCATTTGATATTCAAACGATGCAATCAAATGAATTGGTATCTGGAATGGCTGAGACAAATGAACAAGTAGATGACATGACAAAATCTATGAAAGAAATGAATGAATATCTCGAATCTACACAAGAAGCAACAAAAGAAAGTGGAAATAAAATCGGTGTCCTGGAAAATGATTTGGAAAGTTTTAATGGAAACATTCAAAAAACCATTAATTACATGCATGAAATTCATTTGGAAACTGAAAATATTGAGAAAATCATCCAAACAATTTCGGATATTTCAGCTCAAACGAATTTATTGGCATTAAACGCTAATATAGAGGCTGCACGTGCTGGCGAACATGGAAAAGGATTTGCTGTTGTAGCTACTGAAGTAAGAAAACTTGCTGAATCATCAAAAGAATCTTCGGAAACCATTTCTAAGCTTTTATTAACTTTTAAAGAACGTATTACTTTAGCATCTAATACTATTTCAGAATCTCAATCATCTATCGAGAAAAATAGAGGTAGTATGCAAGAAGTAAAAGATATTTTTCAAGATGTTGCGTCAAATATTAAGGACTTTACAGGTAAAACAGCCATTCTTAAAGATTTCATCTTGTCTGTACAATCGATGATGCAAGAAGTAGAAGCAAAGGCAGAAGAAAGTGTGACTATGACAGATTCTAATAAACAAAGTCTACATGATGTTTTAGAGCTTGTTTCTTCTCAACATGAAGAAATTTCTTCTCTATCAGTTGGATTTAAAAAGATTGAAAACGAACTTCAAGAACTTAATCATTAATTATTAATTTAAACTCTATTGGATTTCCAATAGAGTTTTTTTATAATTATTTTTTGTATAATAAGAATAACAGGAAATTTCAGTAGGTATTTTTTAAGTATTTACTCTTTTTAGCCTAATGGTCTATTTAGTTTGAAATCTATTTAATGTTGCTTAAGGGACTCAGAAGCCATATTGAAAATGGAGGTTGAAAAATGCCTGATATAAATCATCGTGTATACATTAAAGTTGATAAAGAAAATGTTTATAAAACACTTACAACGTCTGAAGGATGGAATGCCTGGTTCACAGACAACACCTCTATAAATTTAAATTCTGATGGAACGGGTGAAATTAGATTAAGGTGGACTGAGTTCGGAAGTAAAAAGGAAAATATTGAGGATGGCGGTAACATTCTTGAGGCAGTTCCTAATAAATCATTTGTTTTTCGATGGTCTCCAGGAGAGGGAGAAACAACAGTATCTTTTAAACTAGAATCTTTTAAGAAAGGAACTTTAGTCATTCTATGTGAGACGGGATATTCAAATTCTGAAAAGGATTTAGAAGCATGTTTAGGGTGCGCTGTAGGGTGGGGTGAAGCATTAACATTATTAAAAGTTTATTTGGAATGTGGCAATGTTTATAAGCAAGATTTATTGTGAAAACTTTGTTAAATTAGGTAAGGGAGAGGCACAAGTAAAATAAAAGTTCTAAAATCATTGAGTAGGTATATTTTCTTTATACCATTTTACTCATGTGTTAACGCTTTAAAGCATATATAATTAATAGCATAGCTTTTCCCCCTTATATATATACTTTTGATATCCAGATTATTTTCTGGATATTTTTTTTATCGGAACAGACCATTTTTAATTTTGATGCTTCATTATTTAAGAAATATCAGATAAATGATATAGTTAAAGAATAATAATTTATTCGAAGTTTTAGAAAAGAGGGAAATCATGAACAAGGATTTTTATGTACATAATCGGAATGATTTATACGAGAAGCTAGATGATAATTCATTACTTATTTTGTTTGCAGGCAAAGCTCCACAAAAATCAGCTGATGAGGATTATAAGTTTGTTCCTAATCGTAATTTTTATTACTTAACAGGGATAGACGAACCGAATATTATATTTCTAGCAAAGAAGATGGATAATAAGGTTGAGGAATATCTTTTTATTAAAAAAGCTGATCCTGTAATGGAAAAATGGGTAGGAAAAACGATATCTGCTGAAGAAGCTGCTGCTATTTCTGGTATTACTAATATTCGATTGATTGATCAATTTGAATCTGTTTTATCACAAACACTATTATCTATCTCGGCAGCTAATTTGTATTTAGATCTTGAGAGAAGAGAAATGGATACTGCCACAACAAAAGCACAGCAATTTGCAAATAAAATACATATGAATTATCCATTTTTGCAAATTAAAAATGTGTATCCAGAGATTTGTGAACTACGGGTTTATAAAAAGCCTGAAGAAATTGAGAAGATAAACAAAGCTATAGAAATAACCATTGCTGGTATTAAGAATTTAATGAGCCATGCTAAAGGCGGAATGAAAGAGTATCAACTTGAAGCTTATTTTGACTTTACACTTAAATCAGAAGGTGTAAAAGATTATGCTTTTCCCACAATTGTGGCAAGTGGAAAAAATGGGACAGTTCTTCATTATGATAAAAATGATTCTATCGTTGAAGATGGCAGCCTTGTTCTTCTTGATTTAGGTGCACAATATGACTATTACAGTGCCGATATTAGCTATACATTTCCGGTAAATGGAAAATTCTCAGAAAAACAAAAAACTTTTTATAATATAGTTTTAAAAGCTTTGAGAGAAACAACAGCACTGATCAAACCAGGTGTACCATTTGCTAGATTAAATGAACATACAAAGAAAGTACTAGCTGAAGAATGTATCAAGGTCGGGTTGATTAAAGAAGAAAGCGAGATTAGTAAATATTATTATCACGGTGTCAGCCATTTCCTTGGTTTAGATACACATGATGTTGGAAGTTACAAGGACTTAGTTTTAAAACCGGGAATGGTATTAACCGTTGAGCCGGGTCTATATATCGACGAAGAAGGTATAGGAATACGAATTGAAGATGATGTATTAGTTACAGAAGAGGGTCATGAAGTTTTATCAAAGGATATTATCCGTTCTGTTGAAGAAATCGAGGCATTTATGAGTAAATAATTTGAACAGCTCTGTAGAGTGAATTTCTGCAGGGCTTTTTTAGTTATGCGAATGAAAAATATGACTCAAACTTGCCTAGTGAAAAAAGAAGTTGTTTGGATCAGAATTAACTAGATAAAAAAATTCCAAAAAACATAGTCACAGTCACTTTTGAAATTAAAGGCTGTTTTCGTAAAGGTTGTTGCTTTTAAGTGATATTTTATTAACAATCTGAGTTGATTGTAGCGGAGGACACTTGACTCCTGCGGGAAAAAGAGGGAAGTGGGAGACCCCACAGGCGGTAACGCCGAGGAGGCTCCCATCCCTCCCCGCGGAAAGCAAGTGTCTGGAGCGGAAATCAACGGACTAAGTCTATAGTCTAAAAACATCAATTTATACGAAGAGAGCCAAATTAAATAAACTAAATCATCATTCCTAAATTTGGAGTTATCGTCAATAAATGTGTCAGTAAAATTTATATTTTTATGTAGGATTTTCCAAAGTGGAAGTAGAAAGTTTTATACATGTATTTTATAGTAGGAGGATGAAGAAATGGCTGTAGATAGAACAACATTATTTTTAATCGATCAAAAAGAAGGATTAAGTTTAGAATTTAGTAAATTAGTTTCTATGATGAATTATACGCGAGTTAGGACTCTTGAAGAAGTGGAAAATTTAACAGTCGAAGAGTTGGATTTTCTTTATGATGAAGAAGCCAATTCGATTGGAATGCTTTTAGCACATATGACAGCAGTTGAAAAAGCCTATCAAATTGAAACCTTCAAAAATCGTGAGGTAACAGACGAAGAAATTGACAATTTGAACCCTGCCTTAGAATTAGGAAGTAGAGCTCGTAAAGAAATTAAAGGGAATACAATTGATTTTTATTTAAATGAACTAATTGAAGTGCGAAACAAAACAATTGAAACCTTTAAAACACTTCCAGATACTTGGTTGCTTAAACAAACTACATTTTGGTTTGATCAGCCTGCTAACAATTATTTTAAATGGTTTCATGTTTTCGAGGATGAACTTAATCATAGAGGGCAAATTAGAATTATCAAAAAAATGATGTTAAAGCATTTAGAAGTCTAATAAAATGCATTGTAGACCTCCATATTTTGAGGTGGAAGGAGTATTGTATATTTGTGCTATTACTTCTTCAATATGAGATTTAGTCAAATATTGGTATGGAAGGAAAAATGAACAGTCGTATTATATACTATACGATTGTTTCTTTTTATCTCGTGTTAAAACAAAAAAGTCTTTATGGAAAATAAAGACTTAAGATTCACATAATATTATATATTGGAAGTAGATAGGAGAGGTTACAAATTTAATTTTTGTTTAATTTTCTCAATATCACGTTCATGTTTTTCGGTTTTTTTGAAAAGTAAGTTTATATCGGAGTCTGATTCTGATTGTTTGTGTCTTAAGTCTTGTCTTATATTTGTGAAATTTTCAGTCAAAAGAGTAGTACTGTGTCTAAGCATTTCTTTTAATTCATCCTGGCCTATTTCTAAATGATCTAATCTTCCATCGACAGTATCAAATCTTTTGCCAACTTCATCGAAGTTTTTATCCACATCGTCAAATCTTTTATCAATTGCAATAAAATTTTTATCGACTGTATCAAATCTTTTATCGATTTCAACGAACTTTTTGTCTATACCATCTAAGCGGTGGTCAATCCCGTCGAATCGTTTGTCCATACCAACTAATATTTTGTTAGTCCTCGTTTGTCCTTCATTTAACTTTTCAACACTTTGCTCAAGTCGATGCACCATCTCTTTAATTTCATGATCCATAATCAAAACCTCCTTTTAATAATTTGTCCTATAGTCCTAATTATATCATTGTCACATAAACAGAACGAGTGTTCTTGAAAAACATATTCAATTCTAAAGTTAAATTAGTACTCAATAATATTATTATGTAAACTGGAAATAGCTGTATATTTTTAAACTTAGCGTTTTTCCAAATTATTTCCAAGATAATCACCATGAACATAATACGCTTAAATTTTCTTTCAATTTAAAAAATATAAAGGTATTTTGTTTCGTGCGTCGAAGTATAAAAGTAGAACAACTTGAAAGGGGACAAAATATATGAGCAATCAAGATTTAGAACGTATTCGATTATCGGTAAAGGAACTAGCGTCTGTTTCTATTGAAAAATTAAAAAAATATTTAAGCTTGCCAACGGTATCTGCTCAAAATAAAGCCATACCTGAAACGGTAGACTATGTTGTAGGAATGATTAAGGAAATAGGTGGTGAAGCGAAAGTTTTAGATGATCTTGGGGGAAATCCCGTGGTTTACGGTTTTTTTCCTGCAGGGAAAAAAGGAGATTCATCGAAAACTCTTCTCTTTTATAACCATTATGATGTACAGCCACCTGAACCGTTGGATGAATGGAACACAGAACCTTTTAAGCCTACTATTATCGATGGAAAATTGTTTGCTAGAGGGGCATCGGATAATAAAGGTGATTTAGTTGCAAGATTAAGCGCGATCAACGTATTACAAAAATTAGAGGGTGGATTACCTTGTAATGTGAAATTTTTAATCGAAGGGGAAGAGGAAATTGGCAGCCCCAATTTAGCCCCTTATCTTGAAAAATATCGTGATTTATTTCATGCGGATGCTTGTATCTGGGAATTCGGCGGTAAGGATGAGAAGAATAGGATAAGTATGGTAGCTGGTATAAAGGGAATGGCCTATATGGAACTAACATGTGTTGGAGCAGATATTGATATGCATTCTTCTGTAGGAGCATATGTAGATAATGCTGCATGGAGGCTGGTTCATGCACTAGGTACAATGAAAAATCAACAAAATGAAATATTAGTTGATGGTTTCTTTGATGGAGTGCTAGAACCTACAGAAAGTGAGAAGCAAGCTGTACATAGCTTACCTTTTGACGAAAATGCCATTAGTCGTCTCTATGGACTAAAGAGGCCACTCATTACAAAATCTAAAGGTGTTGACCCGCGTGAAGCGATGGTTTTTCACCCTACTATGACGATCTGTGGACTAGAAGGTGGTTACACAGGAGAAGGAGCTAAAACGGTTTTACCGAAAAAAGCTATGGCGAAGATTGATTGTCGATTAGTACCTGGTCAAGATCCTGATCATATTTTTCATTGTATTAAAAGGCATTTAGAATACCACGGTTTCGATGATGTTGAAGTGAAGTTAATCAATGGACAAAAAGCTTATCGATCAAGCTACAATCATCCATTTGTTACTCATGTTTTGAACACGGCAGAAGAAGTTTATCAAAATGATGTAATTCTAGCTCCGAATTCAGCTGGAACGGGACCGATGTACATTTTTGGTGAGCAATTAAAGCTTCCAATTGTCAGTACAGGTGTTGGCTGGGTAGAATCAAAAGCACATGCACCTAATGAATCCATTCGTATTCAAGATTTTGAAGATGGTATCGTCCATATCGCGTACATGTTAACAGGATTTTCTACTGCATTAACAGAGGAAAATATTGCTGTAGAAAAGTAATTTTATTATGGATTCTGGATTGAAGGGTACCCTGCTTTGATAGTGGGGTTTCTTTCATTTACGTATATCTTGTTTATTCGTAATATCTTAAATAGAGTAAATGATTGACAATCAAATTGAAGCTATGTTATATTTATCTCGAATTCGAGATATTTGAATTCGACTCAAATATAAAATAAATTTCAGAATCAATGAAAAAATAGTTAATATATTATCTCTATAGGAGGATCTATAAATGAACCATTTAAAAGGAATTCATCATGTTACTGCGATTACAAGTAGTGCGGAAAAAAACTACGAATTTTTCACATATGTACTTGGAATGCGCTTAGTTAAAAAAACGGTGAATCAAGATGATATTCAAACTTATCACTTATTCTTTGCAGATGACAAAGGCAGTGCTGGTACTGATATGACTTTCTTTGATTTTCCAGGAATTCCAAAAGGAAGTCATGGAACAAATGAAATAGCAAAAACATCATTTCGAGTACCAAGTGATGCAGCATTAGACTATTGGGTTAAACGTTTTGATCGTCTAGAAGTAGAACATACTGGCATTAAAGAACAATTTGGCAAAAAAACTCTTTCTTTTGTTGATTTTGATGATCAACACTATCAATTAATTTCAGATGAGAACAATAAAGGGGTTGAATCAGGTACACCTTGGCAAAAGGGACCGATTCCACTAGAATATGCAATTACAGGTTTAGGACCTATTTTTGTACGTATTGCAGACTTTAAATATTTTAAAGAAATGATGGAAACAGTTCTACTATTTAAGGAAATAGCTAATGAAGGATCATTTCATTTATTTGAAGTTGGAGAAGGAGGAAATGGTGCCCAAGTCATAGTGGAACATAATGTTATTCTCCCTCCAGGAAGACAAGGATATGGTACGGTACACCATGCTGCCTTCCGAGTAGAAGATCGTACCGTTTTAGAAGAGTGGGTCCAACGTATGGAAGGCTTTGGTTTCCATACTTCTGGTTATGTTAATCGTCACTTCTTTGAATCTTTATACGCAAGAGTAGCACCACAAATTCTATTTGAATTTGCAACCGATGGTCCAGGCTTCATGGGAGACGAACCGTATGAAACCCTAGGAGAAAAACTATCATTGCCACCATTCCTAGAACCTAAAAGAGAAGAAATCGAAAAAATGGTTCGACCAATCGATACAGTAAGAAGCACAAAGGAATTTGTAAAGGAATAGGGACAAGGTGTCTTGTCGCAGGGACAAGGGGTCTGGTCCACCGTCCCGCAGGCAAGGTCTAATAAACTAATTCTTTGTAAAAAGCTTTGTAGAGAGAGAAACTCTGCAGGGCTTTTTTTGTCGTATGAAGCTCGAGGGGGGATAGTTTACTGTGTCTTCCTGGAGAATAATGGTATACTTTGATTATTGGAAATTTTTTGTTGAGGTGATTGATGAATGAAAAGCAGAGCAAAGTATCCATTTGTGTACTTTTTCATGGAACCGAATATTATTTTTGTTTATAAAATTGAATCGGATTATTATTTAAATTTAGAAACAGTGAGTCACAGAGGAGAATGGAAAACTTTCGAGCTTGGGGATGGTGAAGACTTCGATTCATTTAATCACAAAGAAAGCAAGGCATTAGAAGGTCGTGGATACCTGATTAGTCAAAAAGATAACATAAAAATGCTTAACATCATTAATCAACAAATTCAACGACATCGCCAACAAACTAATCAAGAAGATGTCAGTCCAGTTCATATCGTCAGTTCAGAACATGCTGCAGGTTGTTTAAGAGTAGCTTTAGAGCGTCCGAAACAGGTCATCGGTTTCCCTGGCTTTTTTTCAATCGGACCATTATGGATGTTAGAAAGTCAAGAAGGACAAGCTTTTCGAAATGATTGGTTGAAAGATCATATTAATTTTGAAATGGATGATTATGTTTATGAAAATAATTTTGCTAATACATTGCTAGAAATTGAAGATATAATTGAGAAGGCTCCAATTCATATTTGGTATGGGAACAATCCCGATGAACAAACAGGACTTCGCTTCATCCTTCGGTTATTGAAGAATAAACGAAATGATATTTTCCTTTTCAACTCATCTGAACTTTTTCAGTCATTTACGAAACCAGATGATGAAGAACAAAATATTCTTCATACTGCTGGGTTGCATCCACAGCAAATAAGAAAAATATATGACAGATTCAAGACAAAACCTCTGACAGAAAAAGAACGAGTTCAATATCAAAATGAATGGGAAATACTCACCCAATCAAAAGAAATATTACGTTTGTATAAAAAGAATGAAATTATCCATGTTCCTGAAAATTATTATGATTCATTAATCCTTGATATCTTGAAAAACCTTCATGAAAAACAAGATGAAAAAGATTTCATCTTGACGGGTCGACTCATCGGTACATTAATACAATTAGACAAATCACTAGATCATTCATATATGGAATATAGAATCAGGGAGTTAGTATATAGCGGCGTACTTGAAATGAAAGGTGTTCCTAAATCGATGCGCCATTATCGGGTGAAGTTAAAAATGTAACTTAATCTTTTGATCATTTTTTTAGACTTATGTTAGATTGGTCTTTCATTTGGCAGAAAAGAGTGCTAATATGTAGGAGTACATTTTCTCGTAGTACAGGACTACTAATCTAATGACGAAATAAGTTAATTTAATATAGAAAAATCCGCAATTGCGGTAGAGGTTCTAGCTACCCTCTTTAAAAAACTAATGAAACAGTACGTTTTTTTAGTTGTACTGTTTTTTTATTTGGCTGTGTTAAAAAATATGATGATTGATTCGAGGATAAAAGACCATTAAGCTCTACTACTCTGATCATTTGTTTTCATCATTGTCCTTTAACAAAGCCTTTTTATTTTCTTTAACAATTAGTATGGGTAGGCTGATTTCCTCTTTTGGCCGTTTTTACATATGTAAAACGGCGATGAAAGGGAATTGCCTACTTATTTTTTTGGAAAATATTATGTTAGTTTTGAGCTATCTATATATTAAAAACTTATTTTCAAAAAAAGGAGTTTTTGACTTGAAAAAAGAGAAAGCAATTGTTGTGTTTAGTGGCGGTCAAGATAGTACAACTTGTTTGTTTTGGGCATTACAACGATTTGAGGAAGTCATTGCGGTAACGTTTGACTATAATCAAAGACATAAAACGGAAATTGAATGTGCAAAAAATATTACTAGTGAGCTTGGGATTAAACATCACATTTTAGATATGAGTCTATTAAATCAATTAGCTCCGAATGCTTTAACAAGAAATGATATTGAGGTCGTGGATGGGGAAGAAGGCGAGCTTCCGTCAACATTTGTTCCCGGTAGAAATTTATTATTTTTGTCGTTTGCAGGTGTGTTAGCGAGTCAAGTAGGTGCAAAACATATAATAACCGGTGTGTGTGAAACAGATTTCAGTGGTTATCCCGATTGCAGAGACATCTTTGTAAAATCATTAAATGTCACTTTAAATCTATCGATGGATGAGGGATTTGTCATACACACTCCATTAATGTGGCTTGATAAAGCGGAAACTTGGAAATTGGCCGATGAGCTTGGTGCATTTGATTTCGTCCGTGAAAAAACGTTAACGTGCTACAACGGAATGATTGCTGATGGATGTGGAGAATGTCCTGCATGTAAATTACGAAAAAGGGGTCTAGAAGCATATTTGAAAGTAAGAAATGAATTAAAATAATTGGAGTTGATCTTATGTTACAGCAGTTTTACCCGCAACCATTTCCACATTCCTATAAATTCGAGTTGAATAAGGATATGAACTTTTCGTCAGCACATTTTATCCCTAATGATAAGGCGGGAAAATGTTCTTTAACTCATGGACATACATATTTTGTTAATCTTACTATCGTTGGGGATGAATTAGATGAAATGGGGATGTTAGTGAATTTTAGCGATTTGAAAAAATTAGTTCACGGAAAGTATGACCATCATCTCTTAAATGATTTCCCTGAATTTAAGAAAATGGCTCCATCAACAGAGGTTGTTGCACAAACCATTTATGGAGTGGTTGAAGCCTATTTAGTAACACTAGCTAATCAACCAAAATGCATCCAAGTAATGGTTCGCGAAACACCGACATCTTACGTAGTTTATCGACCAAAAGAGAGTAAGGGGAAATCTAATCATGAGTAATGGAAAAATTCCTGTAATCGAATTATTCGGGCCTACTATTCAAGGAGAAGGCATGGTAATTGGAAAGAAAACGATGTTTGTGCGTACGGCAGGTTGTGATTATCGTTGTTCATGGTGTGATTCTGCTTTTACTTGGGATGGTTCAGAAAAAGCAAATACCAGATTATTAACCGCATCAGAAGTTTATCGGGAATTAGTTCAATTAGGCGGGCAAAATTTTAACCATGTGACGATCAGTGGGGGAAATCCTGCCTTAATTGGGAAACCTATGTTGGAATTGATCCAATTATTACATGAGAATCATTGTAAGGTTGGGCTTGAGACACAAGGCAGCAAATGGCAAGATTGGTTTGTTCTAGTTGATGATCTAACGATTAGTCCAAAACCACCGAGCAGTGGAATGAAAACAGACTTTAACATTTTAGATAAAATGATTCAATCTTTGAACCCTGAAAAAATTAGTCTGAAGGTAGTTATCTTTGATAATAAAGATTTTGAGTTTGCTAAAGTAGTACATAAACGTTATCCAGATGTAGATTTTTATGTATCGGTAGGAAATAAAGATCCATACGAGGAAGGGGATATTTCTTCTCGATTATTGCAATCACTCGATTGGTTATGGGGTAAAGTGATAGAAGATCCGGAAATGAATAATGTTCGAGCCTTGCCTCAGCTGCACGCATTGGTATGGGCAAATAAGCGAGGAGTATAGTATGAGTAAAGTTTATAATGTAAATTTAGAAAATCCAAGTGAATTAGTTTTAGAGGGCAAACGACAACGGATTGCCGGTCATTTTGCTAATATAATAGAAGAATTGGGTTTGGATTTAACTGACCCTTCAATAAAAGATACACCAGCAAGAGTAGCGAAAATGCTAGTGAATGAGACTTGTAATGGTTTATTTTCAGAACCACCAGTTATTACGACATTTCCTTTAGATGAGAATACTTCAAGAGAGCTTGTGATCATTGAAAATATTCCATTCAGTTCTTTATGTGAGCACCATTTTCAACCTTTTATAGGAACAGCGACGATTGCCTATCTGCCAAATGATCGAGTAATGGGCCTATCTAAAGGCGCAAGGGTTTTAGATTACTTTGCTTCCCGTCCACAAATTCAGGAGCGACTAACAAATGAAGTGGCACAATATTTATTTAAACATTTAAACGCAAAAGGCGTATTCATCATGATTCATGCAGAACATTTCTGCATGAAAGTACGTGGAGTGAAAAAACATAACTCCTCCACTATAACAACTGCAATTCTTGGTGAAATTAACAAAACAGAAGTACTTTCCTCTATTCAACTAGCAAGGAAATAATGAGTGGGACAAGGGACCGGGTCCCTTGTCCCTACTTATTTGGTGGTTTTCGACAACAAAAACTATTAACAAAGCCATTTGTATATCACCTTTAGATATTTTTTATAATTAGCCGTATAATAAAGATATAATTTAATATCGTACTTTTCGTTAATTGCCAATTTTATCTTTATATAAAAAAGTAAACCTCTTTAAAAACATATAATTATGAAGCTGAAAAGCTATTTTTCCCATTATTTAAGAATATCATCAAAAAATCAGATCCTGAAGTGGTATATCCTCGGAAAGGGGCATGGAGTTTGAATATAAGATTAAACCAAAAAATCATTCAAGAAAGGTGTGGTGTTGTCTCATACAAAAGAGGCGAGGCTTTTTTTCACGCTCATAAAGTAATATTTCAAAAATATGGATTTGATCGAACTGAAGCTATCGTTTCAGGAATGGAAAATTTCCATGTCCTCATTGAAGAAGATGTGAATGGAGGGATTCACACAAAATGCAGTTGTCCTACACTTACTTCATTTCAAAGGGATTGTCAGCATATCGCAGCGGTTCTAATTGCTATATACGAGCATCAGCGTAAAGGAACACTGCCCGTTATTCCAATTGAAACACAATCCTTAACTACAATAGATAAGAATTTGACAGATGGATTGCTGAACATTTTCAATGATCATCCAAAACGACCTAGTGGCCATCAGCTTCACTTTGAAAATCGACAAGTACTGAATGCCGAATTTATCTGCAAACCTATTTCGACAGAAAGGGGATATATGTTCGGTATTGAAATGAATATAGGCGCGATCCACATTCAAAATATCCGCGATTTTCTGGCCCAGGTGAAAAAAGGTCACTCTAGTTTGCTTTCAAGTTCATTTACATACGATCCAAGCGTATACTGTTTTCAAATGGATACAGACGCGGTAATACAACAGTTAATCCAAGTGATACAGGATGAAAAAGTTTTTGTTGAAGAATTATCAGATATAGAGACTTACACATTTTATGAAGACATATTGCTCATTCCGCCGTCTTCTTGGAAAAGGCTGTATCCCTTGCTTTCAAATGCTCCTTCAGTAACGCTTGAGTATCAAGGACAATATGTCAATGGTCTCCACATCTCTGAAGAAAATCTTCCATTACAATTTGATCTTGAAGAAACTGAAAATAATAGCTTCTCACTTATGATCAAAGAATTGAATCGAATAATTGTTCTCAATTCCTACCATTCTGTGCTATTTGAAGGGAAATTGATCCAGCTAAAAAGCGAGGAAAGTAAGCGTTTATCAGACCTAAAGCAAATGTTAGATGGCTCAGGTACGAATCAAATATCATTTTCCAAGAATCAAATAAATTTATTTCTAGAAAAAGTCATTCCAGGTTTAAAAAAACTGGGTGAGGTTCATATCAAAGGAACGATGGTGGAGCAGTTTAGAAAGACACCGTTAAAAGCGAAGCTTTATTTGGATCGTCTTAAAAATCGTTTACTTGCTAGTTTGGAATTCCATTATGAAAATATGGTCATTAATCCATTGGAAAATAGAGAGATCCTAGCAGGATCTATGATAATAAGGGACATAGAGAAGGAAGATGAAGTCCTGCAAATAATGGATAATAGCTCGTTTACGAAGACGGACGAAGGCTATTTTTTACAAAATGAAGAGTTAGAGTATGAGTTTTTGTATCATAACCTGCCAAAACTGCAAAAGCTCGCTCAAATCTATGCAACAACAGCAGTAAGAAATCGGATATCTAAGGGCAATCATCCTCCTAAAATTAGAATAAAGATGAAAAAAGAACGTACAAATTGGCTTGAGTTTAAATTTGAAATGGATGGCATTCCTGAAAAACAAATTCGTGATATTCTTTTGGCTCTAGAGGAAAAACGGAAGTATTTTCGATTACGAGATGGATCTTTACTCTCGTTGGAGACAAGGGAAATGGAAGAAATTCATCGTTTTCTAAAAGCCCTTCCAGTTCAAAATGAAGATTGGGAAAGTCGCTTTGAAGTACCAGTTATCCAGGCTTTTCCATCTCTTGATTCGATAAATACAAGTCAAATATTTAATGTCGAGGAATCATTTCGTCATTTCTTAAAAACGTTGCAAAACCCAGGAAGCACGGAAATCGAGGTACCATTAAGTTTAGAAATGATCATGCGTGATTATCAAAAACAAGGTTACATATGGATGAAAACACTTGCAGGCTTTGGCTTCGGAGGAATACTCGCGGATGATATGGGACTTGGAAAAACATTGCAAAGCATTGCCTATATTCTTTCCGTACTACCTGAGATTCGAACAAGAAAGCTCCCAGTCTTGATTATTTGCCCATCATCATTAACGTATAATTGGCTTGGCGAAATGATGAAATTTGCCCCAGATATAAACTCCATTGTTGTAGATGGAAGTAAAAATGAGCGAAGTAACATACAGAAGGATGCTATGACAATGGATGTGATCATTACCTCCTATCCGTTGTTACGTAGAGATATAAAATGGTTTGAAAAACAAAATTTCCATACGGTGTTTTTTGACGAGGCACAAGCTTTTAAAAATCCAATGACACAAACGGCACGAGCTGTTAAAAAGATCCAAGCTGATCATCGATTTGCACTTACTGGAACACCAATAGAAAATTCACTGGAAGAGCTGTGGTCCATTTTTCATGTTGTTTTTCCAGAATTGTTTCTCGGGTTTAAAGAATATAGTAACCTTACTAGAAAGACCATTTCCCGAAGGATTCGTCCATTTTTGCTTCGAAGGTTAAAGGCGGAAGTCCTGTCGGAAATTCCTGAAAAAATCGAGTTGACAGATTCTGTTGATTTACTTCCTGACCAGAAAAAACTATATGCTGCCTATTTAGCGAAATTAAGACACGATACGTTAAAGCATTTAGATAAGGATACTATTCGAAAAAATCGGATCAGAATCCTAGCTGGTCTGACCCGGTTGCGGCAAATTTGCTGTCACCCTGCCTTGTTTGTTGATGGCTATAAAGGAAGTTCCGCGAAATTCCAACAGCTTTTGCAGATTATTGAAGAATCCAAACTATCCGGCAGAAGGATATTAATATTTTCGCAGTTTACAAAAATGCTCGAGATCATAGGTAGAGAATTAGTAAAACAAGGACTGCCATATTTTTACTTAGATGGACAAACGCCATCTGAAGACCGTGTTAAAATCTGTAATCGATTTAATGAAGGAGAACGTGATTTATTTCTCATCTCATTGAAGGCTGGAGGTACAGGCCTTAATTTAACTGGTGCGGATACAGTAATTCTTTATGATACTTGGTGGAATCCAGCGGTTGAGGATCAAGCAGCAGACCGTGCATATCGTATCGGTCAAAAAAATGAAGTACAAGTGATAAAACTTGTTGCCCGCGGAACTATCGAAGAAAAAATGAACGAACTTCAAGAGAAAAAAAGAAATTTAATCGAAGAAATTATTAATCACGAAGAACGAGCGTCGTTTACCTTAACTGAAGAAGACATTCGTGAAATATTGTGGGACAAGAGTTCCTTGCCCAAGTCGTGAATCTTTAGAGCATAGTACATTAACCGAAAAAAGAAAAATGATGTTCTTGTGAAAAATGAAAGTGAGGTTGGTTTACCGAAAAAAGAAAAAGAATGCCTTTACGGTAAATGAAAGGGAAGCTCATTGACTGAAGTAAGAAATAGAATGCTCTTGAGGTAAATAAGAGGGAGGTAGCGGATATGCATACAAAAATAAAAGAATTAGTTGATTTTACAAGAGATAAATACAATCTAAATGACTACCATTTATATGAATATCAGCTTTATCGTAAGGTAAATATGAACAATGAAACCGAATATTCTTTGTCAATGGAATGGTTTCCAAATCATATCACAAAACGGGAGGATGAGGATTTAAATCCTGATGGAACAGCGGTAGTGGAAATAGATTTTCATACAGCGCAGACGAAAAGCGTTATTTTTGTAGGAGGGAAAAGTTTTGTTACGGTACCTACCTTTAAACATTTTGATATAAATGAAGCGATCAAATATATTGAGTCAGAAACAGGTTTGAGGTATAGGGAACAATTCCAACAAACAAAAACTGAGGATAGTAGATTACATTTTCAAGCTTGTATTGATGGAACTCCTGTCTCTCCATCTGGCCTAATTGAGATTGAATGTGATGATGCAGGGAGGCTGATTCATTTTTCGGTGTTCCAGCCATTTCCTACTAGTGATGATGTAATAATAGAGAGTTACTCTCTTGCACTTGAAAATGTAGATTTCATAGTAAAAGAGCAATTGAAGCTGATTGAATTTCCTTCTGATGAACAGAAAAAGTTAGTTGCAGTTTATGGGATAGAGGAGATTTATATTACTAATAACGGTATATCTACACTCCCTTTCGAGTTTTTTGTAGATACTGGAGAATATATAAATATAGATAAACAGATGATTTGGAACGAACCTATTCCAATGAACTTTAAAAGAAATCTAATCAGCTTCCAAGAAGATATTACAATCGAACAAGCGTTATCAAAAGAAACTCATCCAGATACATTTCCGATAACGAATGTTGATAAATGTTTGAGTGTAGTAGAAGACTTTTTACGTCAGGTATATCCTGATGATACCGGAAAATGGATACTTAAAACATTGCATCGTGATAATGGCTACATACATGCCACCTTAAGGCTTGTCGAACAAAGTAAGGGTGTATTTCAAAGGAAACTTCTCGTTATGATCGATTCCAAGAGTCTTCGTGTGATTAATTATATAGATAATGAGCCACTTCTAGAAATGTTTGATAGCTATGAACAATCAGATTCTATAAAAATCGATAAAATCCAAGCATATGAAAGATTAAAAGATTTGTTCGAGTTGGAACCTACCTATGTATACGATCGAAAGAAAAGAAATTATATTTTATGCGGAAAACTTGATTGCGATTATGGTATTCATGCGTCAACTGGAGAAGTCCTTTTATTGAACAATCTTTAATTTATTTCCCAGTACCTTTTCCTCTAAGGATAAGGTACTGGGATTAATGTTATACTAGAGTACTATATTTCTAATTTTACATATAGCAGATATCTTTTTGCTCTTTGTGGGAAAACACTTTCGGGACTGTGCCCTGTCTAGTCCCCATGGATCATTCAATTCTATATCCCTTTTCAGGGTCTAATGTTTACCTTTAAGATTTATCAACAGATAATGAAGCTTCTTATATATATCAATAATCTCATCTAACTTCATCCTTACAAGTCCACTTGAGGAAGGGGCTACAAAGTCGATTGTTCCATGCACAACAGCTTCTTCTTGACGTCCCCAAGGGATCACTCGTTTTTTACTGTATTCTTGGTACACACCTTTCCCGACATAGCAAACAATTTTTGGTTGATACTTGGCAATTTTCTTTTTTAATATTTCCCTGCCTTTTTGATACTCATCCTTCGTTATTTCATCTGCTGCCTTTGTAGGTCTTGAAACTATATTCGTTAAACCATATCCAATGTCAAGCAGTTTGTAATCTTCCTCGGGATGAAATTTTCTCGGTGTGAGGCCAGATTCATATAGTATTTTCCAAAATCGATTATTAGGATTGGCAAAATGATGGCCAGTTTCACCAGAACGAATACTTGGATTGAAGCCAACGAACAAAATATCTAAATTGTTTTGTAAATGCTCAGGAATTGGATTCATGATTTCCTCCGAACGTTTGCAATGGTATTATAACTATTTTAACAAAAATAAAAAGAATTCCAATGAATGCAACCCAATCCCTTTTTAAAAAAATATTAAAGTTTATGCAGAGTTCGTTGAATAAGAAGGAAATATGTATAGTGAAAGAGAAATATTAATTAAGCAAGAAATGAATATCAAGATAGGAGAAAAGAAATGAACATTAAATCTGAAAGATTATTAATTCGTAACTTTGAACAGAATGATTGGGCAGCTGTACATGAATATACATCAGATGCTAATGTGATGAAATATATACCTGAAGGAGTTTTTTCAGATAAGGATACAATAGAATTTGTAAAAAAGAACATGGGGGATCATGCTGAGAAATTTCCCGTTATTTTAATAGATGAAAATGTCCTTATTGGACATATCATTTTCCATAAGTATTTTGGCAGCCATACATATGAGATTGGGTGGGTATTTAATCCAAAGTATTATAATAAAGGGTATGCTTCAGAGGCAGCAAAAGCTATATTGAAATATGGGTTTGAGAAAATGAAATTACATAGAATCATAGCTACTTGTCAGCCACAGAATATTCCTTCATATCGAGTGATGGAGAAAATTGGAATGAGAAGAGAAGGGTACTTTAAGAAGTGTATCCCACATGGAAATGAATGGTGGGATGAGTACTATTACGCTATTTTAGAAGAAGAGTGGAATTAATTTAAAGAAATTTTTGGACCAAAATAGGTATTTGTTTCATTTAAATGAATATCAAGAAAAAATGATTTACGCGACAGCTTTTGGCAAGCTGTCGCAGCAATGAGAAAAGAATGGTTATTTCAATGAAAGCTAACCTAAAGTAAAACGATTATTTCCTAGTGTTTTTATAACTTTCTTTGAAAAATTCAATCGTTCGTTGCCATGCTTCGATACTTGCATGAGCTGTTTCTTTCTTATTACCACCAGTCCATATGTTTGCTAGTATTGGTATGTACGGAAAGCCTACTTCATGACCGGCACCAGAATAGACAAGATGTTCATATGAGTATGGATGTTTAAATGTTTTTAAACGAGTCATTGCTATTTGATTGAACGATACTGAGTCGAAGTTTGCATCCTGTTCACCTGAAATGAATAGGATAGAACCATTTATACGTTCAACTGGGATGATTGTTTTTTCTAAAGTACTTTGGTTAGAAATAAGGGAGCGGTACCAAAAAGATAATGGATTTTCGTTATTATTCCACATTTGCTTACATTCTAATGCGACATCAACAGGATTTGTTGGAGAAGCATATGGAAGTGGATTATTTTTAAACGTCCAAGCTGGTGGTAAAATCAAATCATTCGACCAAGGAACAATTCCGGCAAATGAAATAGGTGATCCGTTCATAGAGACGGCAGCTTTTATTTCTGGAAAAAGACTTGCTGACCATAATGCCAATTCTCCACCTCTTGAAGTCCCATGGATTCCAATCCAGTCTTTTTCTACTTCTTTTCTTTCTTTTAACCAATCAATTGCAGATTGAATATATTCAAGAGGAATATTAGCTAGATTTTTTGGCAAATTGTCGACACCAAAATAGCCGAGGGCAAGAACATTAAAACCATTTGAAGCAAGTAATCCAGCAAGAAATTCAAAAATACCGCCTTCGGATCCTCCTACAACAATAATGCCAGGAAGTGAATTAGCACGTTGATTACGGAAATATGTTCCTACAAGCCCTGATTCTTTTACTGGTATTCGCGTAACTTCTGGAGAATACCAATAACGGGTTATTCGTTTTTCATCAATAATTTTCCCTTCATGTTCAAGATAAAGAAGAAATTCATTGGGAGCCAATTTGTTATATGGTTCATTTTCGTTTTCTTGAGAATTTTTGACTACCAATGACCAAAATAAACCCATGCCTTCTTTTCCGGAATAGGAACCAGAGAGGGGAGCATCCTCATTTAATGAAATCATTCCATTGGCGTCTGCACAAAAAAGGGCTCTTGATTCCCAATATTTAATCATTTTCAATGTTACAGAACGTCTTTTTAGACCGATGACATATTTTTCTCCAGGTTTTAAACCTACTGCCTGAATGTTAATATTTTGGTCAATTAAGGAAGTATGTAAATCTACTATAATTTTTGATTGGGTATGTATGGACATTTTTCCAACTCTTTTCTTGGTTAATGATTAATAGTTTACATAATAAAATTATGTTAAATTATAGTGCTAAAATAGAATCCGATTTATGTAAAAAATGGTATATCAGTATTTACAATACTTTTATAATAGCATTAATATTATAAAAGTAAGCATTTTTGTGTCAATTCTTTCAATTGTATTGTTTTTTATTGTATCTTATAAAAACGGTTATAGAATCTCAGTTTTTTTTAAGATTTAAGTATTTCAATTAACGAAAAAGAAAAAGTAAAACAGTGTTTTTTGTATAGGGAGTGGTGTACATAATGATAAAGGCTGTCATATTTGATTTAGATGGAACGTTGTTAAATAGAGACGAATCAGTAATAAAATTTATTGATAATCAATACGAGCGATTGAATCAATGGGTAAGCCATATACCAAAAGAAAAATATATTACACGATTTATAGAACTCGACAAACATGGGTATGTTTGGAAAGATCAAGTATATCAACAATTAACTAGGGAACTTAATATTACTGGGTTAACTTGGGAGGACTTACTTAAAGATTATATAAGTCAATTTAAGAATAATTGCATCCCTTTTCCAAATCTTTTTAGAATGTTGGATGAATTGAGAAATAACAACTTTTCATTAGGAATAATTACAAATGGTTTAGGGCATTTTCAAATGGATAACATAAAGGCTCTAGGTATTGAAAAGTATTTTCAAACGATCTTAGTATCTGAATGGGAAGGAATAAAAAAACCTGATCCCGAAATATTTCATAGAGCCTTGGAACAACTTAATGTTTTGCCAAATCAAAGTATTTATGTTGGCGACCATCCAGAAAATGATGTGAAAGCTGCACAAAACGTAGGTATGAAAGGAATTTGGAAAAAAGATATTCAATGGAACAATTTCTCCACAGATTTAATTATTAATGATTTAGCAGAATTACCTTCAATTATTTCGAATCTAAGCTAATAAAATACTGAATTTGGTATTACGAAAAGGACTGGGACGCGGGACCTGGTCCCGTGTCCCAGGTATTATTTAATTGATTTTAATCTTTTTCCCTTCTTTTGCAGACAAACGTACGGCATCAAGCACTTTTTGCGTCACTCGCCCATTTTCAAAGTCAGCAAGATAAGGATGTTTCTTTTCAGTACTAAACGTTTCATGAAGTGCATCAAGCATACGGTTAAAACCGTTGTAATATCTAGCGGCAATCACTGGCATTCCTTCCGGTGCTGTTATATCTGGTGCTAGTTCTACTTCTTTTAGTGGTGAATCCTCACTAGAGAAGAGAACTTTACTATCGTTAAGCATGACGAGTGTACCATTTTTTCCGAATATCTCAAGCTTACAGTCGTTATCAGCTTGGCGGGCAGATGAAAGAAATTCCAATGTCACTGTCGCACCATTTTTTAAAGTCCCAATAATTTGGAATGCATCATCAGCAGTACGGTGTTCTACATTACCTTGATCATCTGTAAATACAGGAACATGGGTTGAAAGATTTGCAAACACTTCTTTAAGTTCTGAATCCAGCCACCAATGGAGCGAGTCTACCATATGAGATCCAATCGCCCCAAGCATGCCTCCTCCTGTTTCTTTTTGACCAAGCCAACCTCGTGAATTTGAAATAAGGGAAGTGTAGCCTGAGAATGTATATTCATAGCGAACATGCATGATTTCTCCCATTTTTCCACTTTCTAAAATCTCTTTTACCTTTGTTCGAGCAGGTAGGAAACGGAATTCGTGATTGATAAGTCCGAATTTCCCAGCATCGTCTCGAGCAGAAATCATTTCTTCTGTTTCTGAGATATGTAATGCCATCGGTTTTTCACCTAATACATGGATCCCCTTTTTAAAAGCAGCAAATGTCATTTCCTTGTGCATATGAACAGCTGAAGCAATAACTACAAAATCGAGCTGTTCCTGATCAAGCATTTTTCTCCAGTCTGTGTACACGTTATTTACTCCGCTTGATTGTTTCACATTTTCCACATTTCCTCTTGAAACACTAGCAATTGCAACTACATCAAAACCATCATGAAAATTCATCATTGGTGCATGAACTTTTGCGCCAAAACCTGTTCCAATAATCCCAACCTTAAACTTGTTCAAACATATCAACTCCTTCTATGTCATTAAGTTAATAATAAGGAATTTGTTAGGGAATTGCGAATATTATGTATCTTTAAAAGGAAAGAAAAATGCTGATTCTAAAAACTACCATTAAATAGTAAAATAATGTTCAAAATGCTTTTTGTAATAATATTCTATTTGAAAGACCGGTGGATAACCTTGTTCTATTCTTCACAAAATTGAAGAAAATTTGTGTTATAATGACTATCCTAATATTAAATGATAGGTATAATTATCTATAATGATTTTTTGCATAATTGGAGAGCGATTTGAAATGAGTAAGTCCATAAGTAATCTACAAGAAATACAGAATAAAGGTATGTCAATGACATATGAACATCAAAATTTCAAAGAATTAATGGATATTAAATTTGCCTTAGATCAATCATCTATCGTGGCAATCACCGATAATAGAGGAAAAATCATATATGCAAATAAGAAGTTTTGTGACATTTCTAAATATAGGCAGGGAGAATTAATTGGTGAAGATCACCGTATTCTTAATTCTGGATATCATCCGAAAAGCTATTTTAAAAGTATGTGGAAAACGATCGGGAGTGGAAAAATTTGGTCGGGCGAGATTAAAAACAAGGCAAAGGATGGTTCATTTTACTGGGTACATACGACCATCGTACCTTTTTTAAATGAGAAAGGGAAGCCATATCAATATATTGCCATACGTCAAGATATATCCGATCTCAAAAAACTAGAAGAGCAATTGCTTTACAATGCCTATCATGATGAATTAACCGGATTATCGAATCGTCGTTGTTTTAATGAAGAACTAAATATGTGGTTAAGCATGAAAAGTCAAACGAATCAGTTAGCAATAATCTTTCTGGACATCGATCGTTTTAAATATATTAATGATACGCTAGGTCATTCTAAAGGAGATTATTTACTTAAATCAATTTCCAAACGCTTATCACGCCACTTAAAAGGATTTGTGGATGTTTATCGTTTTGGCGGAGATGAATTTACAATTGTCATCAAAAATCGATCCCTTGTTGAAGTAAAGGAAATTGTTCGAAGGGTGCAATCGATATTTAAAAAACCTTTTTTATTACATAACAACCCATACTATTTTAGTCCTAGTATCGGTATAAGCTTTGCCCCTCAAGATGGAACAGATATCGAAACATTAGTAAAGAAAGCTGATTTAGCTATGTACCGAGCAAAGGAATCGGGAAATAACTCTGTACGTTTTTATTCTAACGATGTACATGATATTTTTTCAAAAAATATGAAAATCGAAATGGCATTAAGGGAGGCAATTGCTAAAAAGGAACTCGTGCTATATTATCAGCCGCTTATTGATTTAAATGAACAAAAAATGATTGGTGTCGAAGCATTAATTAGATGGCATCACCCAACAGATGGAATGATTCCTCCATCCGAATTTATTCCTATAGCGGAGGAAACAGGATTAATTCTCCCAATTAGTGAATGGGTGCTTGAAACGGCCTGTAAACAGCTTAAACAATGGCAAAACGCCGGACTTCCTTCATTCTTTGTGGCAGTCAATCTATCTCCATATCTATTTGAATCAGATGGATTGGTCGAACTCATTAATAAAATCATACAACAAAATCAAATCCGGCCCGAGTTATTGGAGCTTGAAATTACTGAAAGTCTTATGCAGGACCCGGAAAATGCACTTCTTTTATTAGAAGGGCTTAAATTAATAGGTGTATCACTTTCGATTGATGACTTTGGAACAGGATACTCGTCACTCGCACATCTAAAAAGATTTCCAGTCAATACGTTAAAAATTGACCGTACTTTTATTGAAGATATTTCTATTGATGATGGAGTAATTGTCAAAACGATTATGACTATGGCTCAACAGCTAGGGTTGAATGTTATTGCAGAAGGTATCGAAACAAAAGAACAGTTGGATTTCCTTTCACAGCACTCTTGTGCAATTGGACAAGGATATCTTTTCAGTCGACCTGTACCAAGCGAAAATATCACGGACATGATAAGAAAAAGCAAAGGGATTATGTTAATGCCTGAAGAGTAGGGGATTAGTTACATAAGAAAAATAATATCTTCATACCATATTGGGAAAAGGGTGTCCTACTAATTTAGGACACCCTTTCCTTTGAAATCACTGGCTGCAATTATTTGCCTTGTTGATTTCTTAAAGATTGTTCAGCGTATGCGATCAAACGCTTTGTCATTTCGCCTCCAACTGAACCGTTAGCTCGTGCGGTTGTATCAGCACCAAGTTGAACTCCAAACTCATTGGCAATTTCTTCTTTCATTTGATCCAGAACATTGTCTGCACCAGGAACCAAAAGTTTGTTTCTAGCCATGATACATCACTCCCGACGAAGTTTTGAGCAATGAAAATTGCTCGTTTATAATATATCCTATTTAATAATCTTAATTCTTTTCCGAAGTGATAAGCTCTATTTTACCCTTAACACCACTATTTTGCATAAAAATCTTCCGTATAGTATGGTTGTGACTCATTACTAAAAGCGACTCCCACACCTAGATATTTATAATCCTTACGCAAGATATTTTCACGATGGCCGAGTGAGTTCATCAGACCTTCATGGGCGAAAATGCTACTAAGCTGTCCGTAAGCAATGTTTTCTCCAGCTAAAAGAAAAGTGATATGATCCTGATTCATTCGATCAAATGGTGATTGACCTTTAAGGTTTGTATGATCAAAATATTGATTTTCAGCCATATCCAAGCTATGATTACGGGCGGTTCCTCTAACATGCTGATCCCAAGATAAGATCAGAAGATGATGCTTAACACGGGAAGAGTTTGTTAAATCGAATAATTGATATTCAAACCCTTTTTCTAATGCAGAACTTGCTTTTGTGAAATAATCTTTTTTCTTTTGTTCCACGTTTTGGCTAATCAGCTGCAACGCTGTTACGGTATTGCCTTCATGTTTATCATAAAAAAGAGTCACATAAACCCCATCGAGCAAGTACATGTCATAATCACTGTTTTTTTGAAATTGATAGATGATTAACCCTTTTTGTAGCCCGGAAAGAGGAGTACCTAACTTAGCGCGAACCTTTTCCTTTGAGATTCCTAGCTTAATTCCTTTAGTAGAGGCAATCAAAGCTTGGTCTGTATATAAACCAGTCACTTTACGATTGTTATCGTACATCACCATAAAAAATTGTTGGTAATCTTTATGATAAGCATACCACTTTGCCCCATACTCATTCAGTGATGACCGCTTTGCCGGTCCTAAACGGTGTTCTATATCATCTTTTGAATCCCCAAGTTCAATGTTATTAATAGAAAACAATTGATTTGATGGAGTTTTCAATGAAATATTTTTGCTTTGACTTGAATCAGCTTGCGGCTGATCACTTGAATGTGTGTCAATCCGATTCAAAAATTGTTGAACCTTATCAGTTCCAGAATCAATAGCTGCTTGTAAGTCTTTATTTTTTTTTACATTCTCTATTTCAGATTTGATAGAATCAATTGCCTTATGATAATCTATGTTCTTTAAAGTAGGCCAGGAAAAAATTAATAAAAATATAGATGCAAGTACTATAAAAAAACGAATCATAATCTTTTCCTCCATTTCTATTAAAATTATAGCCAATCTAGTGAAAATGTATAAGGTAATTTAAGGAAATGCCCCTTTTTTCGGTGTTTACAGGTTCATAAAGAACATGGTTACATTTAATTTTCTATTAACTGATTTAGATCTCTTAATAGGGGGATTTTTTTATTTTCTAGGAAAAAAGAATAAAAATACATCTAACATGCTCCCTATTGAATAACTTCCCCAAAAATTTCCTAATCTTGATTTTCCCTAGAACGTTTTACGTTCGGTAATATAGATGTTACTATGTATAGTGCATAAAAAAGTTGATTTAAAAGTTGAAAGGCTTTAAGAGGTGAATACCGTGAAAAAAGATATAGATAATAAAATTTCAAATAAATTACAAGAAGCTTTAGTAAGGGCTAAAGAAATGAATAGGAAAACTCAGGAGCGAATAGATCAAAAAGTATGGAGCGATATTCAAGTTCCAATCACCCTTCATGATGGTTTATCAAGACTGACGAAAAACGACCTAGATACGATTCGAAAAAAATTAGAGATAAAAAATGCGAGTAGTTTAAAAAAAGCAGAATTAATCGCATTACTAGAAGAAAAAATTCCTGAATTGCTGGAGAAGGTAATCCTCCAACTGGATCAGGAGCGCTATCAAATAATTAGAAATATAGTTAGTAAAGGAGGATACATATCAGCACAAAACTTAAAAACAAACCAAATCAATTACTATCGATCATTAGGTTTCATATTTACAGGTACCTATGAGGGAAAACGAATATTCTCAATTCCAAAGGAAATAATGGAGAAATTAATATTAATTGAAAAAAACAACAAAATAGATTCTATTATCAGCCAAAACACAGAATGGATCAAGCTAACTCATGGTTTACTTTATTATTATGGAACGGTTAGCATCGCGGATCTAATAGATTTAATGGAAAAGTACACAAATGTTCGAGGAGATCTATCAGAATATTTGAGCGTAATATATAATGCCAATTTATACTATCAAGAGTTTCGCTCAGATAATCACGACTTCTCCAATGCAAGGGTATTTGATCCTGAAAAGGTCATTAAGGAACAGAAAATGAGAAAAGATCTTAATTTCTATCCTTTTACCAAACAGCAATTGTTAAAAGCCGGAGAAATAGATTATGTCGATAGAACAGATAGTTATGTTAAGTTGGTTTCCTATATAAACGATAATTATGACATTACTAAACAAGAAGCTGACAGCATAGCTGAAGAGTGTGTATACGCAACGAGAATAGGTGAGAAACCCGCTGATATTCTTCAATATCTTAGTAGCAGGCTTGAATTAGAAAGTTTAAGTTCAGTACAAGCAATTATGGGACGAGTGGTCGAGCTCATGAATAATACAAGGCAGTGGTTTCTAAAAGGCTATTCTCCAAACGAATTAGCAAAACAAGAGAAAAAATCATTACAGCCTTTACCTTCAGGGAAAAATAACATAATAAATATGAAAACCAAAAAGAAAATAGGCAGAAATGAACCATGTCCTTGTGGAAGCGGAAAAAAATATAAAAAATGCTGCGGTAGATAGGGACACAGGGTCTGGTCCATCGTCCCATCGATGATAGGAAGACTACTCCAAGCTTACTAGTATATGAGATATAGCATATGTAGCGCTGTACATTCAAAATGCTATATCTCATACAATATAATCACCATATAACCCCTTTTTACTTTCCTTTATTCTTAACTCCTTATTATTAATAGAGTCTCATTACCTCTAGGTTTTATCCACTATCAAGCACAGTGTACTTATTTTTGTAAAACACAATATCATGTACTTAAAAAAAGAAATGAAATGTTTGATCTCATTATTTGTTTAAGGAAGAAATATCAAATTATTTGTAGAGTAGTACACATATAAAAAATGATATATTATATAACTATAAATCGAATATTTAGAAAAAAGTCAGGAGAGCGTGCATAATGAATCAAAAAAATCCACTACAAGCTGCATACAGCCATACTAAATACCAATTGGCGAATCATGGTAAACGAAATATTCAAGTTTTGAAAAAAGCTTTTCAAAATATTGAAGGTGATTTAGAAAGTGATATGTATGGAAAAGGACAGATTATTGAAGATTTTCAAGAAAAAATGGCTATATTACTAGGAAAAGAGAAGGCGGTTTTTCTCCCAAGTGGAACAATGGCTCAGCAGATTGCTTTACGAATCTGGTGTGATGAAAAAGGCATAAGAAAAGTAGCTTATCATCCATTGTGCCATTTAGAAATTCATGAAGAAGATGGTTTAAAGGAATTACATAAAATTGAAACAGTATTGCTTGCTGAAAAAAACCGAGTAATAGAGCTGAATGATATCATGGAAATGGAAGAAGGCGTTTCATGTTTATTGTTGGAATTGCCTCAGCGAGAAATAGGAGGGCAATTGCCAAGCTTTGAAACTCTTAAACAAATTTCGACGTATTGTCGCAATAATGGCATTAAGCTTCACCTTGATGGTGCTCGCTTATTAGAAGTATTACCGTATTACCAAAAGTCGGCAGTTGAAGTCTGCTCTCTTTTTGACAGTGTCTATATATCGTTATATAAAGGCATTGGTGGGATTTCAGGGGCGATTTTAGCCGGGAATCAAGATTTTATCGAACAATCGAAAATTTGGAAAAGGCGTTATGGCGGTGATTTGATAAGCTTGTATCCTTATATTATATCAGCGGATTATTATTTTGAGATGCGATCACATAAAATGCAACAGTATTATGAAGAAGCAAAGGAACTCGCTGGTCTTTTTAATTCTTGCTATGACATTTCAACTTTACCTCTCGTTCCTGTTTCAAATATGTTTCATGTCCATTTCCATCAAGCGAAAGAACAAGTAGAACCTATTCTAATAGAAGTTCAGCGGCAAACAGGAATTGGGATAACAAGTTATTTAAAAGAAATTGATGAAACGACTTGCTATTTCGAGGTAAGTATAGGCGATTTGTATGCGAATGTGCCCAAGGAATCTATCACAAAGGCATTCAGGAAACTTGATGAAAAAATGAAACAAAGGTTCCATTGTAAATAACGATCAGAAGACATACTAGGTTGGATACTTCCAAGAATTAATGAAAAATTATAGTGAGATCATATTAGCTATAATTTAGGTCAATGTCTATATCTATGTAAACAAATTAAAGATAATGAATGGACTTTGCTTAGCATACCTAAGAATGGTTCACAAGAGATTAATAAAAAATTTGCAAATAATCTTAAGGAAACGTAATAGTAATTTTGTATACAATTAAAGGATACAATATTTTACGAACTAGCTACTTATTTTAGTGGCTTTTTGTTATTAAGCTATTGGGGCAGTCTACTCAATTAAGAACTGATAGGTGGGAATTGTAATGAGGATTACTCCAAAAAAATAGAGAATAACAAATATCTAGAAGCTGATTTGAAGATGAAATTAGAGATAAAAAATCCTATTAATGAAAATTGAAATTCTTCTAGAAAACTAGTGCTTTTTTTCGAATTGGAGATCGAAGGAGCGCAACCATCTTAGTGTCGGTAATGTGCTTAAGGGGGGAGTTGAATAAGATTATTAGGTATATTCATCATGAAAGTTGATAAGTACTAGTTGATGTATTCATGGTCAATAGTGACTTATCGAATTGCCTAAAATTTGTTAGTGGTTTCTCTAGTTACTCCTTGGTTCTCTATGAGCAGTATGAACAATATTTTTCTTCAAAAATTTATATTGTCTTTTAAAAAGTCTTCAGTTAATTAAATAATTGAGGGCTTTATGAAGAGCCTATAATTAATGTATTGCCTCTATTATACTAAAGGGGGGGCAAGAAAAAGGTCGAATTCAGTAGCTCATATTAGACTCTGAATCGACCTTCGTGGTATATGAGATGATCGCTTGCTGGCCCAAAAAATCGATAAAATATTTGAAATTTAAGAAAACAGAAATTAGGATATTTTCTTTTGAAGATATTAAATGTATGAATCAAATTGAGCTTGAATTCTCTTGTAATAGAATTAGACTTGTGCACTAAGGATGAATTAATTATCGATACGTATGATTCAATTAAGTAAAAAAGTATAAAATTACTTGGTTGCAATGAGAGCTTTAATAATTTCGTTCCAATAGTATTTAAAAGTATGCTTCCTTTTAGTGTCTATCGGTTTTAATTGAATATTCTTTTTGACAGTTTTTGTTAGGCTCTTCACGGAAAACCCTCCTTTTAAATGCTTTGTAGCAATGTCTAACGATCAAAAAACTGAATTCCGCACAATTTAAATGCATTTGAATTCGGTGTGTAATCTACTAATCTTTTTGTTTCTTCAGTATTTAAACGTTTAAAACGATTATCAGATATACCATGTAAGATGGAAAAAGGAGGTAGGTTTTTAGCAAAAATCGTTTTTATGAGAAGATCACTAAAATCTTCTGGACTTATATACGCACTCATGTCTCGAGCTGAGAGTGGCTGCCCATCAGGCTTGTAATCGTCATAAGCACCAATACGGATGGCGATACTTTGTAACTGTTTTTCATATGCAAAATACGATGCGAGTGCTTCCATAAAACATTTACTAACCCCATACATATTCTTCGGTCTAACAGGTGATGATTCTGTTACTTGAAAGTCTAGTGGATATCCTTCCACTGTTTGAGCACTGGAAGCAACTACTACTTTAGAAACACCGTTATCCGATGCTGCTTGAAATATATTGTATGAACCTTTAATATTACTCTCTAATAAAGTAGTATAAAAATCTGCATTTGGAGAAGGATCTCCTGCTAGATGAATAATTATATCTATATCATTACATGCTTCTTTACATTCTTCTAAATTGGATACGTCTAGATATATAATTTCATGACCTGACTTTTTAAATTTTTCTAAAGGAAATAAATTAATATCTGCCAATCTTAATTGGTAGCTTGTTTGCTTCATTAAAGTATTAGTAATATGTTGACCAATCTTTCCAGCAGCTCCTGTAATTAAAATTTTCTTCACCACAATACACGCTCCTTTAAATCATTATTTAATGTAATGTTACAAGGCATGTCCTGATTATAAGTATATGGTTGTCATTAGTACAGCGAATAATTATAATGAAGTACATGAAATAATTTCATGGGGTGTAAATGATGAGCTTAGTTAAGTATGAAATTTTTAGTAAAGCAGCAGAGGTAAATAGCTTTACAAAAACTGCTGAAGAATTGGGATTAACGCAATCTGCTGTGAGTCATGCCATTACAAGTTTAGAAAAAGAGTTTAATTTTCCTTTATTTATTCGTAACAATACTACTATTAAGCTAACTCAGAATGGTAAGGATTTATTAGTCACTATTCGAGAAATCCTATATTATAATGATATGTTAAAGCAGGAAGTAAGTGCTATTAATGGGTTGAATAAAGGAACAGTAAAGGTAGGGGTATTTAGTAGTATATCAACGAACTGGATTCCTTATATTATAAAGGAAATGGAGAAGAACTTTCCTTATATAGAAATACAGCTATTAGAAGGAAATTATGCAGAGATAGAAAAATGGTTACAAGATAGTGAAGTGGATTGTGGTTTTGTTAATAGCAAAGCCCCTTTAAATTCGTTCGAGATTGTAAAGTTAAAGACCGATCCACTTTTATGTGTCGTATCAAATCAATCACCTTTACATAGAAACAAACATATATCGGTTGAAGAATTAGAAAGCGTTCCTTTTATTATGCCAACTTATTCATGTTTTGACGATATACAACTATTTTTTAAAGAGAACAATATCCAGCCAAATATTCGATTCGAGAATATGACCGAAAATTCTATTTTTTCTATGGTTGAGAATAATTTGGGTATTAGCATTTTACCGGAAATGGTCATCCCAAAAGCATTGGATTCAATAAAGGTCATACCACTCGAGTTAGAACAATATCGAACCATTGGATTAGCCATTAGAACGCCTACTTCACCTGCAGTTAAAAAATTCGCCGAGATTACTGAGAATTGGGTAAAAAACGCGGGGCTTTAATTGAATTAATTAAATAACTTTATTAAAAATGAATCAACTTTAACAAGTCTTGTTACATAAAAAATGTAGTAAGGCTTTTATTTTTATACGATCCATGAAAATGTTTTTATTTTTGTCATTAGCCATTTTAAAAATCAAATGATCTGCCTTGTCTGCCTAGAGGGCACTTACGAACATTCTGATCGGCTTGAAGTAAACAGACAATTCGTAGATTTAATTTGATTGTTCGATAATAAAAGGATTCTTTGAATTTTTCTTGAAATACAGGTTTATAGCTATTTTTTGCTCCAACTCTTTGTCAAAGATCAACAAAATATTTCAGGTAGATTATGTTGAATAGACTTGGATTATTTTTTTTTCAAAAAAATTGGTTGACAAATTAAAAATATAAAAGTTATTATGGATATATTAAATCTATGATTGGTGGTAGTTACACTTCACTAAGTATTCAAAATCTGAAATTAAGCTTATCGGACTTTGATTTTTTGTAATGGAGACACCAATAGGATTAAGATAATGGATTTATCCTGTCAATTGCTTTTCTTCGACCAGATCCTTTTCTAGTGACAAAAGTCATTGCACGGACACAAAATGAGAATCAACAGTCTGGTGTGGAAGTGAAAGACAATCAGGTTAGCGATAACCGAAAAATTGCGGTTGGGGCAACTGTCATGATATTAACACACGTTGTTATGGTAGCCATTATGACAATGACTCCAATACACATGCAGCATCATGGACATGGTTTAGGGGAAGTTGGGTTAGTCATTGGTATTCATATAGCGGCTATGTATCTCCCTTCTTTAATTACTGGGATTTTAGTTGATAAGTGGGGCAGAACAGCCATGGCTTACACCTCTGGTGTTACTTTGTTATTATCTGGGGTTATGGCTGCTTTAGTTCCAGCTGATTCTATTGTTCTTCTAATTATCGCATTGGCGTTGCTCGGTCTCGGTTGGAACTTTGGATTAATTAGCGGGACAGCAATTATAGTTGATGCTACTCCAGCAGTATCGCGTGCAAAAACACAAGGTTCGGTTGATGTTCTGATCGCTTTAACAGGTGCCTCTGGTGGTGCGCTATCTGGTATGGTTGTTTCAAATTTTAGTTACGCCACTCTCACCATTTCCGGTGGTGTTTTGTCTCTACTCCTTATCCCAGTGGTAATTTGGTCTCGTCGTCTAGGGACTAAACAACGAAAGAAGAACTTGTTAAGTGAACATCAAAAATCACTAAATAAGGATGTATAGGATCAGTGTAGGTTAGTATGTGGCCAAACATAATTAATCAATAATCGACCAAGATTTAAAGTTATATAAACCTAGAATTTGGAAAAAATAGATGGGATTCCTCCAAATTCGTAACATACTATAAATTTCACCAACTATATGTAAAATGGGTTTAAACAAATCAACTGATGAGGAGTTTGCCAGTTTATTTTCTACTATTTACTAATTTTGTTTTATTAGAATTCATACTTTTCTCTTAAGATCTAAGACACAAATATTGAAATAACATATTTTTAATGCTATTATAGATATATAAAGTCTCTTATAGAGGTGAATATTAAATATGAAATATTCTAAAGCTACAAATTATGCCTTACACACAATGCTTTTTCTTGCAATGGAAACACAAAATAAACCAGTAGGTGTACAACAATTAGCAGAAAGGCAGAATGTTTCTCCAACGTATTTGTCTAAAATATTAACAAAGTTAACAAAGGAAGGAATGATTAATTCTGTTTCAGGTGCCAATGGAGGGTATACACTTAGACAGAATTGGGAAGATATTTCATTTTTAGATATTATACATGCAATTGAGGGCAAATCGTCTTTGTTTGATTGTTGTTTATACTCTAATCCAGAATGTGTGATAAAAGAAGTGATGTTATCTGCAGAGGAAAAACTGGAAGATGAGTTAAGAAACAGAAAAATATCGGATTTTGTAAAAAAATAGTAGTGGATTTATGGTCCACCATTATTTTTATAATAATTAGAGATATAAAGAGTCTTTTAAGTCTTTTGTTTGTATTTTAATTTGACTACTAACTAAATTTCTTACTTTTAAATTCTTTAGCATGGCTATAGTTTAGAATCTATTTAATTTATTTAAAGGATTTTTAAATGATATTTTTTAGAGAAAACAATATAAATGATAAGGCTGTTTTCGTAAAGTTTGTTGCTTTTTTAGTGAGATTTTATTAACAATCTGAGTTGATTGTAGCGGAGGGCACTTGACTCCTGCGGGAAAAAGAGGGAAGAGGGAGACCCCACAGGCGGTAACGCCGAGGAGGCTCCCATCCCTCCCCGCGGAAAGCAAGTGTCTGAAGCGGAAATCAACGGACTAAGTTTATAGTCTAAAAACAACAATTTATACGAAAAGAGCCAATGATAAAAACAATTTATGGAGGAAAACAACATTATGGAATTATTTAATTGTGCAATTATAGGTGCAGGACCAGCTGGTCTAAATGCGAGTTTGATTTTAGGAAGATCTCGTAAAAAAATCGCTTTATTTGATAATGGAACAAATCGGAATCGCGTGACTCAGGAATCACATGGATTTATTACTCGTGATGGAATTAAGCCAGCAGAGTTTAAAGAAATAGCTTTAAATGAACTAAAAAGATATCCATCAGTTAATTATTTTCAAAACACGGTTATGCAAATAACAAAACAATCAAACGGTTGGTTTAAAATTGAGACTTTAGAAGACACAGAGTATTTAGCAGAGAAGATCATATTGGCAACAGGTGTTCAAGAGGAACTTCCATCAGTTCCAAACATTAAAATGTATTATGGGAAAAGTCTATTCAGCTGCCCAACATGTGATGGGTGGGAACTAAGAGATCAGCCCATAATTATTATTTCAGAAAATGAAGAACATACCCTTTATAAAGCGAAGCTTGTCTATAACTGGTCACAGGATTTAGTTATTGCCACAAATGGTCATGAGTTATCTGCTACGACATTGAATGAACTTCAAAGTAAAGATATAACTATTATTACTGAACCTATTAAGAACCTACAGGGCGAGGATGGTTATTTAAAAAAAATAGAATTTTGTTCAGGCCTTGAAATAGAAAGAGTTGGAGGTTTTATAGTACCTAAATTCATCCGTCAAAATCAATTTGTGAAGCAACTCGGTTGTAAATTAAATGAAAATGGTAGCATTGTGGCAGATGAGGCAGGGCGTACGTCACAGAAAAATGTATATGTAGCAGGGGAAACAGCTAAATTAGGCCAGTCTTCATTAATTGTTGCTGCTGCTGAAGGATATAAAACAGCGATGGCAGTTGTTTTCGACTCTACAATTGAAAGTTGAGGATTTAAGTGTGCTAGAGGAAAACTAATCTAATATAAGATGTTAAAAAATTTTTTCTTAATTAGAGGTATTAAAGCTCTGTAATGTTTCTTGAAAGGGGGATAGTAGATTTGATAAATAAATTAAAACCATATTATATGGGGTATTTCATCTTGAACAGTTTTTATTAGCTTATTTAGAGATTTTAAAACTATTTAATATCCATAAAGGAGGAAAAAATAATGTCAATTATTCAAGTATCAACAAAGGAAGAACTAGAACAGCATTTAATAACCGACAAGCTTGTCTTAATAAATTTCTGGGCAGAATGGTGTGGCCCTTGTAAAATGTTTGTGATGGTTCTTGATCAACTCAATGAAGAATTGAGTGAAAAGGTAAAAATTATTAGAATTAACGTTGACAAAAGCCCAGACCTTACAGCTGAATACCAAGTACTAGGAATCCCGCACTCTCGTTTGATTGTTAATAATAAATTACATGATCCAATTGTTGGGTATATACCTCTTGAGAATCTAAAAGAGATAATAGGGGTTTAAGTAATGAAAAATCAAATAAGAGGAGGAAAAGAAAGATGAGTATTTATGATTGTGCTATTATCGGCGGAGGACCAGCTGGATTAAATGCAGCATTTTTGTTAGGCAGAGCGAATCGATTGGTAGCATTGTTTGATACAAATAATAACCACCTTGCATACGAGCTCCAAGAAAGTATTTTTAGAAATGGTAATAACCATCCTGAATTCATGCAATCAGGAAAACAAAAATTAAAACATTACCCTACTATTCATTCAATTGATAATAAAAGTGTTAAGGTAATTAAACAATCAGACAATAAGCTATTTAAAATTTATACTGATGATGGTAGCTTTCTTGCTGAAAAAATCCTTCTGACTGAAGGGACCGAAATACAGTCTGATATTCCTAATATTGATTTGTATTATAATAAAAGTATTTTTACTTCACCATATTGTTACGGTTGGGAATTAAAAGGTAAAAAGTTAATTTATTTTAATGAAACAACTGAAGTTGCCCATACTGCTAAAATAATTCACAACTTATCAAATGATCTGATCGTTGCAACAAATGGTAATGAAATGAAAGAAAATGAAAAACAGGAATTAGAAAATAAAGGAATCAATGTGATTACTGAAAAGATTAAGGAAATTAAGGGTCATAATGGAGTGTTGAGTAGTATTGTCTTTCAAAATGGGTTAGAAGTAGATAGGCAAGCAGGTTTTATAACACCATCATCATACACAACAAACGTAATTGGTCAAGGATTTTCATGTGATCTTGATGAACATGGATTAATTGTTGTTGATCATTTTGGGAGAACATCAGAAAAAAATGTTTATGCAGCAGGTGATGCTGCACAGCCTGCACCAACTGAGATCGTTCTTTCTGAAGCAACTGGAATACAAGCCGCAATGGCAATTAATACAGATATTTCAATTGAAAAGTTTTAATGAGTATTGTTACTTAATAATAATCTATTTAGATCAGATTTTGTAAAATAAAGTTAAGCATGCTCAAGTAAATGAGAAAGTTTATTATCTACACAATCGGTTTAAGATCAACTTATTCACTTGTTTCAACGATGTTAGATTAAGCTGTATAACGCTTAACAGACAAAGATACACTTCTTATTCATTCGGAACAAGGCATGCACTTTAAATTTGGATTAGGAATGTTAATAGCATTTCTAATCTATTTATATTTCGCTAAGAAACAGTAGGTTCCAGAACAGTCAATACAGTATCTGTCGAATTGAGATTAACATTAGCACCTATTGGAATAGCGGCTTTATAATAACCATGTCCTGTAGCAAGGTTGATGATCAGTGGTTTTCCTAAGGGGACTAACAAATTATTAATTAAATCTGCATAGGATGTATTATAAGATACTGGGCAATTTGTACAATCCCCCATGATAATCCCAAGACAATCTTGAAATTTACCTGCCATCAAGAATTGAGTAAGATACCTAAAAATCAACGTAGCAGGAGTGTGGGTTTCTTCTAAAAACAGTATTTTTCCTTTTGTATTTATTTCATATGGTGTGCCAAGTGTATTCACTAACGAAGTCATATTTCCACCGACGATTGGACCTGTAACATTACCAGGTACTAAACTTATCAGGGGAATGTCCGGTGGATTTTCGATGATCCTGGAAGAAGCAAGCGTAGAAGTTGCTTTGAAAAATTGGTCATAATTATAAGCAGGAGTTTCCGACCGAAAGTCAATAAGCATTAAGCTGTGGAACGTAATTAAATTACTATACAGATACAAACTATTTAATAATACCGAGGTATCACTATAACCGGATATAATTTTAGGGCTATTGTTTATAACACCAAAATCTAAATAAGGAAGAATGGTTTGAACCCCGGTTCCTCCCCGGGTTGAAAGGATCATTTTGACACTCGGATCTCTAAACATATTCATTATATCCTCTGCTCTTTGTTGAGGTGTGGCAGCTATGATGCCATTATGAGAATAAACGTGACTGCCAAAAACGACAGTAAAGCCCATATCTCTTAACACTTGTACTCTGGCATTTATAACATTTGGTTCTAGAGAGCTGCCAGGTGTAACCAATCCAATCGTATCTCCTCTTTGTAACAACGAGGGTCTTATTGCCATATTTTTCTCTCCCTGGATTCGTTTCAATTATAATTTACGATAATAGTATTATAAGGTGAACTGAAATATGTCAAATTCAAGATAACTACAAATTAAATACTTACATTTTTTTATGTAAAATTCATTAATTATATGGGATAAGATATTTATTGCTTGTTCTACTAAAAGACAGGGTAGTTTAACCATGATTATTTTTTAATAAAAACAGGACTTATTGTTGTATAGGAGAATATATACAGTAGAATACAAAACTTAAATTTGGTTATTACACCAAAAAAAATAAAGGAAGTCCAACTGATTTATTTATGTTCGGAAACGATGAACAAGGATTACCCTTTTGGGGAGGATATTCATTAGGCTATTACTTAGTTAAATGGTATCTTGAAAAATGTAAAAATATTTCCTTTGAAGAATTGACTTTTGTTACCTTCAGAATATTTTATGATGTGTGGGATTGTTGGCAACATCAACACAACTGGGTAAAGGAGATCTCTCAAATGTTGTTAAAATAGGTGATTGAATATTATTAATCCTATTTCAAATAGTGGTTCTAAATAAATTACTGGGGACATTCTTTTAACAATGAATTTTTTGTCTTATAGAAAAGTCAGGTTAGTGAAAGTAGGAAAAAGAATACATAATAAAGGAATTTAAAAAGGTATACAGGAGGAGGCAATTACATGAGTTGGCCTACACATATATTAGCAGTGAGTGGTATTGTTGAAAATAATGAAGGGGGAAATACTTTTAGTAAAAACACATAATGGTGGCTGGGTTTTTCCAGGTGGGCAAGTGGAAGTTGGGGAGAATCTAATGGATGCATTAATTAGAGAAGTAAAAGAAGAAAGTGGGATAGATACAGCTGTATCTCAATTAATTGGAGTTTATTCTAATACTGGTATACATAAATGGTATGACGGTGTAACTGATGTTCCTACAAAATTAATTTTAGATTTTGTTTGCAGGCCTGTAGGTGGAGAGCTAAGTATTTCAGAAGAAACATCAGAAAGTGAGTGGGTACCAAGGGACAAAGTTCTTGAATTAGTTACTACACCAGCTATTCAAACACGTTTTAAAGCATACTTGGACTTTAAAAATGATATAAAATATATGGAATTTGTAACTAAACCTGAGTTTGAAATAAAAATGAATAAGACGATTAATTAGGACTAGATTTTATTAATTGATTTTATTAATTGTGATTGTGTTTTTTTCGAGGGTTGTTAGCTTATTGAGATATAGGTTTTGAATTATCATGGAGGATGGTGATTGAAATGAATCATTTACATCATGAATTTTACCTTAGCGATCAAGAAAAGCTTATAATAATTAAGGGTATTAAACTAGGCCTTTCGCGCTTTTATAGGGAAAGGGTAGGAAAACCTGAAATCTTGACAGAGAAAAATTTCATCTCCCGCCAGCGTGCCTCCTATGTTTTTGACTCCATATACCATCATGCGAACCAACATCCAGAACTTAATATTATTGCTGAAGTACGAAATGCGGGCTTGTCCTATGAATATGTTTTACTAGTGTTGGAAGACAGAGATATCATAATTACATTTAGTCAAGTAAAACACCATGACGATTTACCAGAATATAGTGAATACCGAAGTGAATATACGGGGGGTAACGGCAGACTAAACCCCCAATTATCATTTTTTGAAGAAATAGCATCTAATCATGTTAAAAAATATAAACATCTTATTGTTACATTCAATGGAGCAAACGGGCCAAATCCGGATTTTATTTGGATAGGTGCCACAACACGTGAACAAAACGCTTGGATATACCATCAAGACTTAACAGAGGGGCTGCAGTTGATTGCCCAGTAACGTTTTTTATCACGACCAAAATATAGATTAGAGTAATAAGAACTTTTTCCG
This sequence comes from Heyndrickxia sp. NPDC080065, assembly GCF_050281185.1. Classification (NCBI taxonomy): domain Bacteria; kingdom Bacillati; phylum Bacillota; class Bacilli; order Caryophanales; family Bacillaceae; genus Heyndrickxia; species Heyndrickxia sp. NPDC080065. The sequence goes on from NZ_JBNNWS010000010.1 coordinate 202,266, forward strand.
TGTTAAAGATAAATGTTTATAATGTTCAAAAATATGCTAGTCATATATTTTGAGAAAATGGTTATTTCTAACTAAGATAATTTTTAATTTTTTAAATTTATAATTGACTTTCAACTTAGACATATGTAAAGTTGTAAATAATTAAATATGAGTAATTTTCTTATCCAGAGAGGTGGAGGGACTGGCCCATTGATACCTCAGCAACAGGCTTTTAAGTACTGTGCTAATTCCAGAAGCGTATAGCTTGAAGATAAGAGGAGTATTAATTGTAAATCTAAAACCTCTTCTTATTTTCAAGAAGAGGTTTTTATTATTTAAATTAGGAGGAATTTATTATGGCAAGTGAATTAATCAAAGCTATTAATCTATTGAAAGAAAAACATTGGGTTGATTTAACCCATACTTTTGGACCTGATTCTCCGCACTTTTCTGCTTTTGATTCAGCTGATTTTAAAACATTATTTGATCATAATGATGGATTTCTTGCACAAAGTTTTACATTTGCGGGGCAGTATGGAACACATCTGGATGCACCGATACATTTTGTCCGCAATAAGAGATATTTGGATGAATTAGAGTTAAAGGAATTAATTTTGCCTCTTGTTGTAATTGATAAATCGAAGGAAGCCGCAGAAAACCATGATTTCACCTTAACCGTGGACGATATTTTGAAATTTGAAGAAGATCATGGAAAAATCGAGGAAGGGTCATTTGTCGCTCTTCGAACTGATTGGAGTAAACGATGGCCTAATCTAGAAGAATTTAATAACAAAGATGAAGATGGGAATAATCATGCACCAGGTTGGTCAGTTGATTCATTGAAATTTTTATTTGAGGAAAGAAAAATTAAAGCGGTCGGTCATGAAACCTTTGATACTGATTCAAGTATTGACTTTCAAAAAAATGGAGCACTGTTAGCAGAATACTATGTACTTGAGCAGGATACATATCAAGTTGAGCTTTTAACAAATTTGGATCAGCTTCCGGCAAAAGGAGCGGTCATATTTAACATTGTTCCAAAACCAGAAAAGGCATCTGGCTTTCCAGTAAGATCATTCGCTATTCTACCTTAAATTTACAAGAAGAACCTAAAGAATATATGTTCCTGAGAAAAATTTGATAAGGACCAAAGAAATTATTAGAAAAAAGAGCTTCCAAATTGCCAAAAAGGCTTTTAGGAAGCTCCTTTTAATTTATTTTAGTCTGTTGTTTTGTTCATTTCTCTTATAAAGGAAGCAACATGAGGAAAAAAATTGAGAATATTTTTAGGTTCTTTTATTCTATCAATAAATTTATTGGTGAATGTTAGGAGCGGTATAGAAACATGCAGCAGCAAGTCACTTAAACGGTTCAATCTTATTTGAAAAAGGAATTATCATTAATTTATAGAATATACCAACTAAAGAAGGATATAAGGAGAGATCAAGATGTCTTTGTTAGTTGGAATGTTTTTTGTGTTAATGGTAAGTTTGGTGATTTTTGGGATTTTGAGGAAAAGTAATATAGCAGGGGTAAAATTTATGTTGCTCGGTTTAAACTTAATTTTAGTTGGAGGAATCATTGTTGTAGATGATAGTTTAAACTTAGGAGAGTTTGCTTACATAATCATATTAATTGGTTTGAGTCTATCATTTGTAGGTTTTGGAAAAAGAAATTAACGGTTATTTTATGGGGCTGGTTTCTTGAAGATGGAGAAAAGAGTATTTAGAGAAAAAAATCAGGAGGGAATAATAAGAATGAGTAGTCTTAATCCAAAACATATAATTGCAGTTTCTGCTTATGTTACCAATGAGAATGGGGAAGCTTTATTAGTTAAAACACATTGGCGTTCTGATACGTGGGAACCACCTGGAGGACAAGTGGAAGAAGGGGAACCATTAGATAAAGCTGTGTGTAGGGAAGTATTAGAGGAGACTGGAATTGTTATCTCACCTATTGGAATTACAGGTGTTTATTACAACGCAACGAAGCACATATTATCTATAGTATTTAAAGCAAAGTATGTTGATGGGGAAATAAAGATTCAAGCAGAAGAGATAAAAGAGGCAAAATTTGTAAAGTTAAATGAAGATAATATTGATAATTACATAACTCGTCCACATATGAACTCTCGGACTATTGATTCTATAAGAGCAACAAGTTTTATTCCATATGAAACTTGGGATGTAGATCCTTATAACCTTTTAGGAAGATTAGAGGATAAATAATAAGAAGTTACTAAACTCATTCAACATAATTTTATTTGTAACTGGGCTGGGTAGGCTGAAGGGGATTTTAAATAAATCAATGAATAAATAAACTAAATGAAATATTTTTTGATGCTGTTGGTGTACTTTTGAAACTTTCTAATAGGAAGTAACATATCTATTAAGTGGTAACTGTATCCCAGTTACCACCTATTTATAAAATTATTATAAGTTTTTAACGTACAGTTCTTTGTATCGTAGCAAATTAAAATAATCATTTTTTTAGTGATGAATTTATTGTAAACAAATAGGTAATACGCTTTTTATTAATGAAAAAGGTTACTTTAACAATTGTGGAACAAAGGGAGGGAATATTTTGGAGATATCTAGTGGTAATTTATTATTGTCAAAGATATCAATTCATGATATGGATTTTATTTGCAAGATTGAATGTGATGAAAAATTATGGTATTTTGAGGAATCTGTACAGACTGATGTAAATGTAGTCCGTAACAAGTATATTAGTAAAATCGAAGAAAGCGGAAAACCAAGAAGTTATGATTTTGTAGTATCTATAGAAGCTGATAGAAGTATACTACCAATTGGTTTAGCGCAAATATGGAGCTATAGTGATTATAGGAAAAGCTGGGAAATTGGTTTTGTAATACTTCCTGAATATAGAGGTGAAGGTCATGGAAGTGATGCGGCTAAACTATTATTAAAATTTGCTTTTGAAAAGTTAGAAGCACATAAAGTGGTTGGAATGTGCAATTCAAAAAACATACGCTCTGCAGCCCTGATGTAACGTATTGGTATGAACAGGGAAGGGGTTTTTAAAGAAGAGCTATTTTGGCAAAATAAATGGATAGACCAATACTTTTACGCTATTTTGGAAAAAGATTTTTTTGGTGAAAATTAAACTAAGTATATAAGGTCCATCAGTTAAATCATTCAATGTGACTTTGCTTTGAGCAGCTAAAGGATGATCTGCGGGTAATACGACAAGCAAGGGTAGGACTAATTTATGACACAAAAACAAGCAAACTTTTTATTAGCCACTGTTTCTATGGGGTGGGGTATATCTTATCTATTTATGAAAATCTGTGTGGATACGATTTCTCCATTAACAATCATTGGATTACGATTTGGAATTGCATTTATCGTGATGATAGTGATATTTTACAAAAAAATTATTCATGTAGATGTTAAATTATTGAAATACAGTGCTATTGTTGGAGCACTGCTATGCACTATTTTCTTTGCTCTTTTGCATGGTGTTAAAAATACAAATGCTTCATCGGCTGGTTTTTTGACTAGTACCACTGTGATTTTAGTGCCGATTTTACAGACATTCATCACAAGAAAATGGCCTAGTAAAAAAATTATATTAGGAGTTACGATTGTTTCGTTTGGTCTAGCTCTGCTTACTATTGAGGATGATTTTACTTTTGCGTTTGGATCTATATATTGTTTGATAGCAGCCTTCCTTTATGCGATCCACATTTTAGTAACAAACTATTTTATCCGAGAGGTTGATAGCTTACAACTGGGAATATTTCAACTCGGATTTGCTGCTTTATTTGCAACGATAGGATCAGTTATTTATGAAACATCTGTATTACCCCAAAATGGGATTCAATGGTTTGCCATACTTGGATTAGCACTCATCTGCTCTGCATACGGCTTTGTTATGCAGCCAATTGCTCAAAAGTACACTACACCTGAAAGCACTGGTTTTCTTTTTTCACTTGAACCGATTTTTTCAGCCATATTCGCATACATCTTCCTACATGAAAATATGGGGGTGAAGGGATATTTTGGTGCTTTAATTATTTTAACTGGTGTCTTTATAGCAAACTCTACATCTAAAAAAAGACTAGAAGTTAGTAGAGATAGAGGTGGTTGGCTTTAAATCAGAAGTATATATATAAAATATACTATGGAGATGTAAATAGGAATGTAAATATCAAATACGCATATCCAGAACCTAAGTTATTCAACGGATCTATACTAAACTTTGCTATTACAAAATCAACAACTCTTGGTCAGCAAGTCAAATTTTAGATTTATATTTTATGAATTTTGTAGCAATGGCAGATTGTGTTGAACCTAGATAATTCAGAATTAAGATTATTTTTAAATACCAAATATAGAAAGCAAAAAGTATTTCTATAAGTAAATATTTATGATATTCAACTATTAGGGCATTTCTTCGACAATGGAGTAACGCCTTTTTCTTTTTCTACAAAGGCTGTTTTCTAAAAAATTTTTGCTATTAGTAAAAATTTTAAATAGGTAATATATAATGTAAAAAGGTTTTGACATTTGTGAAGCTAATGATACAAAATAAATGTCAAATTCTTTTTACATTTTTTAATGGGGAGGAGATAGAAATATGAATTGGATGGTTGTATTGTTTTTTGCTGTTTTAGCAATTTGTGTCCTGCTAATTGTAATTACTCTTGCATCATTACCCAAATTGGGGGATGAAAGAAGAAATTTCATTAAACTTAAAGCCCAGTCATACGCATTTACAATTGTAATCGGTTTAGTGTTAATTGAATTTATCAAATCTGTTTATTTAACTTTTTGGTCAGATGGTTCTTATAAGGGTATGAATCCATTTACCTTTCTTGTAGCCATTTCGGTTGTATATTTAATCTCACTACTGTATAACAAGAAGAAATATAGTGGTTAAATGAAGAATCATATTAGAGAATTGAGAAAATCGGCAAAGATATCCCAGGAAGAGCTTGCTAAACTTTGTAATGTAACAAGACAAACAATAAATGCGATTGAAAATGATAAATATGACCCTACTTTACAGTTAGCTTTTAACATAGCATCTGTACTGGACACCACAGTAGATGAACTTTTCATAAACAATGCTATTAGAAAATGATAAAAATTGACCTCAAATCGGGGTCCTTTTTATGTACTCCAGGGTGTTGGTTACCTATGTAAATATCTACATTACTGATATGGAGATGCATCTTTCATATATTCCACACTATTATCCGATTCATGGTCTTTAAATAACACATATACAATATGATGTTTTCAACACGATAATTCGAATACCCCAAATTTTATTCAACTGACCGTTGTACTAATCCAAGAAGGATTAATACACTTTTTTATAGAAGTTACTTCTAGAGGTAACATTAGATTAGTGTGAAAAGTAAGTTTTAATAATAGAAATAGTTAATTATTTGCATTACGGAGGGGATTAAATGTCAGAAGCAAAATTACAGAATAAGACAATTAAAGAACTTGATGAATTAAAGTTAGTAGGTTTTCGGGTTTTGTGTTCAGGTGACCAGTATATATTCAAAATACCTGAAGCGTCTTTACTGTTGAGTGAACGAGTTAATGAAATTAAACATTTAGTTAACCCGTTAAAACAATTTGGAGCGTTTGTTGTAGAAAATGAATCTGATGATGAAGATGGTTATTGGGTTTGTGTTGAAGTGAAAGAGTACGAAGATATCCCAATTGATATGGTAACTTTAACAGTGCCACCTCAAAGATATGCAGTTATAAGACATCAGGGTCCTAATTATAAAATAATGGATGCCTATAATGACTTACATACATGGATAGAAGAGAACAAGTATTTGAGACTTAAAAATAAATGGCATATAGAAAAGTTTTATAGTTGGAATGATACTGAAAATCTAGATGTAGAGCTGTTAGATACTATAGAGTAATTTAAATACAATAGGGTATGGGGGTAAGTCAAATGTATATGTTTTTTGAATACAATTGGCAGGTCAGAGATGAGTGGTTTCAATGGTGTGAAAATATTTCAGAAGAGGAACTTATACTCCCACGAGATGGAGGGGTTGGGAGTATTTTGAAAACATTATTTCATATAGTGGATGTGGAGCAAGCTTGGATTAATGGATTACAAGGAAATCCTGAATACCATTATAATTTCAAAGATTATCCTTCACTTTCTTCCGTAAAAGAATTGTCTAATAACTGTAGACTTAAAGTCAAGGATTTTGTTCAAAACTGGTCTAAAGAAATCGAAAAACAAAAATTAGATGATTTTACATATGCAGAAGTCATTCGACATGTTATTGCTCACGAGATTCACCATATTGGTCAATTGTCGGTTTGGTCAAGAGAATTAGGATTAAGTCCTGTTTCTGCTAATTTAATTGGAAGAGGGCTAACTACCAATTTATCTTAAGGAAATCAGAAGATCTTGTTGCGTTTTTGTACACTTTTATTATTCAACTTTTTTTCATGTGATTAGTAAAGAGCTGAAGATGTATTACAGATACAAATTGGCAGCTCTTATTTTTTGTTGAATTAATTTGGTAAAAAAGGAGTTTTGGGATAAAACATTGTTTCTTAGATTACGACAATTTAAATATAGGAGTGCTACCAATGATAAAATTTTTTGAATATAACTGGCAGGTAAGAGATGAATGGTTCGACTGGTGTAATCAAATAACAACTGAGGAATTGCTAAAAGATCATAACGGTGGAGTTGGAAGTATTTTATATACGCTTTTTCACATAATCGATGTGGAATATAGTTGGCTTCGTGGTATTCAGGGCAAAGAAGATGTAATAGTCGATTTCGATGATCATAATACACTAGAGAAGGTAAAATCTCTCTCAGATACATACCGAAAAGAAATATCTGAATTTTTATTAAATACAAATTTAGATGAATTAAAAGAAAAAGTTATAAGTGTCCCATGGGATGAAGATAAATACACTTGTGATGATATATTACATCATATTATTACACATGAAATCCATCACATTGGTCAACTTTCTGTATGGGCAAGAGAGATAGAAATAAAACCTGTATCTGCTAACTTTATTGGAAGAAACTTAAAATCTATTCATTTTTGTTGAAGTAGGGGATAAAAACGCATTTTCTATTCAACAAACGAAAAGGATTTATTTAAAAAGATAATTCAGAATAAGGTAGAGATTAGGAAATCACAAAAGAAGTTTTGGATGAGAAAAAGAATTAAAAAGGTGAGATGTTAATGTTAAATTCTATAATTGATCTACCAAAAGATAAAAGAATTGCGGGTGTACATTGTATTTCAATTACGGAAAATGGAACAATTGTAATGGCGTGGGACGAAGAAGAGCAACTTTTAACAACTATTGGCGGAAGAATTGAAAAAAACGAGTGTATTGATGAAGCCCTTGACCGTGAAGCTATGGAAGAAGTGGGAATGACACTATGTTCTGAGAGGATTCCATTTGCATCGTGGTATTGGAAATCAACCGATACGTATACAGTTTGGTTCTTAGTAAAGGCAAATAAGTTTATACCTTATACTTTTGATTATGAGAAATCTGGTTATGTAATTTATAATTTTGAAACTGCTGAAAAAATCATTACAAAAATCGAACAAGGTAATGAAACTAGATTAATGATTTTAAATATGGCTAAAGAGAAGGCAAAAAAATTAAAATGGTTATAATAATTTAGTTTTTATTGTTAAATTAATACAATTGGATAGTTATTTTGTAAAAAAAACTATCACTATAACACTTTAAAAAGCAACAAAACAGGAAAAATCCAGTTTTGTTGCTTTTGTATTAGGGTTAGTAAATAAATCTAGGAATATACTTGATATATGATTAATATAAAAAACTAAAATGAAAAAATATGAAAACAAAAGGAAAATATTACAATTTGTCGAATATATAAAGAAGAGGGGGAATTATGTATGAATACATATAATTGCTTAATCATAGAGGAAATCTATTTATAATTTATCAAAGGTGGAGATTCAGATAAAAATTGCAATGGTAGATATTAATGTGATAATGAATAACCATGATTTAAGTGAACGTGAGATGAAAATTATTGAAGTTTTATTCCTGAACTTAGCTGCACAAGTAAATGCTCAAATAACTAAAGATGGTATGGCGTTTAATCCCTTGGATAAAAACGGTAAAGATGATATTTTCCATTTTCAATTTGCTTGGCAATCTTCACTATCACCTGATAAGTATGAAGAAATTAAAGCAGGGATAAATAGGCGTTTTACCAATACAATCAAAATGTGTAATTTACCAGAAATTAATATAACCTTTAAGGAAAATGCCTATTTAACTAGGTAAGAATTTATTGTTTTTATAAAGAAAGAGGGAATTGAATGATTTTTGAAATTGGTGGACAGGAACGAAAAAAACTTATGCCGATGTTTGCGCATTTAAATAGTACAATTATTCTTTCTTGTCTTCAAGGACATATGGGAAAAGCGTGGGCTGATAATCTCGAAGAACCAACAGTTGCACAAATTACTGTGGGGATCTTTGTATTTTATGCAGGCAACCCTCACACTAAGGAAGCTGAAGAACTATTAAACAATCTGCCAGATTATACTCTAGCAATTGTAGGTACAGAAGAATGGAAGTATCGAATCGAAGAAGTACATAAAGGAAGTTTTGAGAAGTTTCAAAGGTACGAATTTTTTAAGAATCCGGAACATCTCGATAGGAACTATTTAAAGAGTTTATTATCTCCACTACCAGCGAATTATGAACTTATAAGAATCGATGAAACTATAGCTAAAAAACCATCATTCCACGAACTCTCGGAAGATTTTATAAGCCAGTTTAATTCATTAGATGATTTTATTGATAGAGGCATAGGTTTTGCTATGTTGAAAGAAGGAAAAGTTGTATGTGGTGCGACATCATATAGTATCTATGATGATGGAATTGAGATAGAAATTGCTACACATCCTCAGCATAGAAGAAAAGGCTTAGCAACAATTACAGCCTCGGCATTGATTTTAGATTGTAGGGATAGAGGATTATATCCGAGCTGGGACGGTGCTAATAGTGAGTCTGTTAAATTAGCCCAAAAACTAGGATACATTTTAAAAGACTCTTATGATACATATTTTATCGATAATAATAAGTAAGCCAATTTACGATTGGATTGATTCCATTAGTATTGTAAAACGTTACACTTAATCGTTGAAGTGAAAGATATTGTACTTTTTTAATAAATGCGTTTATATTTTAGGAGTTTTTGTCTAAATAAAAAATTGAAGCGCATTTATGACGCTTACAATCATTCCAACTCCGAATGGTATGAAAGTCCCGCTTACGGTCTGGCCGGAAAAAAGGGATGTTATATTCAAACTCTTACCTAACTTTATGAAGCATATAAAAGGAGAAAACGGTGAAAATTGATGTAAAATTAACAGGTAAAACAGAAGCACATATTATAAAAAACCTATTTCCCTTGTATTTATTTGATTTATCAGCACATTACGGCAATATTCCAAATATACATGGTATATATGAGGAGAGTGACGATTTCCAAACATTGATAGATCAGTATGAAGTTCAAAATATTTGGTGGGAAAAGCCAGATGTATTATTTCCCTACTTAATTTTAGTAGATGAGAAACCTGCAGGGTTTATTTTAGTAGCGACCCCGCCACATTGCAATAAAGGAATTGATTATTTTGTAAATGAGTTCTTCTTACTTCAATCATTAAGAGGTCATGGTATTGCTGAACAAGCGGCGAATAAAGTGTTTGAACAATTTAGAGGGAATTGGGAGTTGTTTACTAATCCTTTAGAAAAGAACATAGTTGGACAAAAATTTTGGAGAAAGACTATCTCCAATTATACTAATGGGAATTATATTGAGGAATATGGGGAAACTTTTGATGGATATAAACTTATCTTTCGATTTAATAATACAGGCAAATAAGAACTTACTGATGAAAATATATCCCTACTTCTTAATTGAAAGTAGGGTATTTTGGTTGGAAAATTGTTTTTTCTAAATGTCTTGTTGCGATTGTGTTCGGTTTAAGGAGGATTTTCTAACGATTATAGAGAATATTTAGATATTACAAAAAGAGGAGATGGTTAATTTAATGATAAAGGCGAAAATTGAAAATTCCCTTACTGTACTGTTGGTTTCAGATCTTGAGAAATCTAAGAAATACTACGAAGATGCATTAGGATGCGACGTGAATGAACAATGGGCAGTTCGAGATGATTTTGGATTAGGTTTTAAATTAATACAAGCAAAAGATATAGAAGATGTTAGACCTAATAAAGATACTTGGAATACATATGCCTATGTAAAAACACATAATAATCTCGATGCTTTATATGATGAATATAAAACGAATGGTGCCATTATCGCGTCAGAACCTAAAGTAACAGAATTTGATTGGGGTGCTTGGAAGGAATTTTCGATTAAGGATTTAGATGGATATGTAATTGGATTTGGTTCGGGAAGAAAAGATTAAGCAGCTACTAAATCATTTACAGTGGAAAATCATTTTCATCGGGTGCGATTGTTCAAAATGAGCAGTCGCTTTTTTATTAAAAAGATAGCATTAGATATTAAGTGATTAAGAAATTTGGACTTCAACCATTGGTTTGGTCCTTTATATAAGTTTAGGCGCTTTTTTACAATTATATTGTTTAAATAAGATTTATCGTTTGTATATTTTCCATGATGTAATATATGGAAGATTTATATATCAAGATTCTGAAGGGGTATGGCTATGATAGAATTTCGAAAAATTACTTGGGACAATTTTGAAGAATGTATTCGGTTAGAACTCCATGAAGAGCAGAAAAACTTTCTTGCAACCAATGTATATAGTATTGCGCAATCATATGTTGCTTTAGCAAATGATGATCTTCCTCCGATGACTTATGCAATATATCATAATGATGATATGGTTGGCTTTATCTTGATGTATTATGATAATGCAGATGAGAATGAGTATGGTGATGAAAATTGTTATGGTGTGCTGAGATTTATGATAGATAAACGATACCAAGGAAGAGGGTACGGCAAGACAGCTTTAGAAAAAGCTCTTGAGTATATTAAGACTTTCCCCCAAGGTGAAGCATCGGCAGTTTACATTGCCTATGAACCTACAAATTTGGTTGCGAAGAAGCTGTATTCATCTTTTGGGTTTGAGGAAACGGGCAAGCTTAACGATTCGGATGAGGTGATTGTCAAACTGAATTTGAATTTGTAGAACCGATAAACCATTCATGAAATAAACATGTTAAGTCCAACTATAAAATAAACTCCTTAGATGAACGAGCAAAGTTTTTTAAAAAATCAAATAAAATATGATGTTGATTAAACTTAGATTTAAAACAAAGATTTATATAGAATAACAAGATTGAAAAACAATGGAGGGGAATTATGAACACTTTTATTTACATGGTGAGACATGGAGAATCACCAAAAACAGGTATTGATAGGACAAGAGGGTTAACTGAAAAAGGGAAATCAGATGTTTATCGAATAACCGATATATTACTAGAGGAAGGTATTGAGGTTTTTGTTTCAAGTCCCTACACCCGATCAATTCTTACTATTCAGGATTTAGCTAATCGCTTAGGACAAGAAGTTTTAGTATTTGAAGATTTAAAAGAGAGGATTTTTTCTTCTGAGGAAAAGCGAATACCTGATAAGGAATTATTCCCTTTGTTAGAGAAGTCTTTTGCTAATCCGAAATTTGCTTTAAGCGGTGGGGAGTCTAACGCAGATTGTCAGAACCGAGCGATACATGTTTTAAAAGAAATATTAGAGAACTATCGAGGACAGAAAGTAGTAATAGGTACTCATGGGGCTGTAATGGCTTTAATGATGGGGTATTTTGACAGTCAGTATGATTTGAATTTTTTATTACATACATCAAAACCAGATATATACAGAATGGAATTTAATGGTCAGGAGTTGGTAGAGGTTAAAAGATTGTGGAAAAGTAAATAGATGTGTTTATTTGTCTTACTATCTAACTCAAAGTTTGGATAGTAATCTTTTAACCTAACACTTTGTTTAATTACATAAAGCTTTTGATCCAATTGTGGCTATTTTTGTAATGTGTATACCAGTTATTCTTGGGTTCAACTATATAAACTTCTTTTGAACGCAGATGCACTACAAAATTTAAAGGAGAATTCCAAAGTGTAAAGAATTATTTAATGTAATATTAACCATAAATTTTGAGGTGCAAAAATGAAAATCCAATTTTATGATATAGGGTCAGTTAATGAAAATGAATTAAAATTTGCCGTTATAAGTGCTATTTATAAGGGTCGGTGGCTCTATGTTAGACATAAAAAACGAAAGTCCTGGGAAATTCCTGGTGGGCACAGAGAACCTGGGGAAATAATTAATGAAACTGCTAAAAGAGAGTTATTTGAAGAGACTGGGTGCAAAGAAGTTGATTTAGTTCCAATTTGTGACTATTCAATGGATGATTCAGTTAGTAAGATTTTTGGAAGGTTATACCTTGCGAGGGTAAAAGAAATTGGCCAATTGCCAATATCAGAAATTGATGAAGTAAAACTATTCGATAACCTCCCCAATAACCTTACTTATTTAGAGATTCAACCAAAATTATTTGAAAAGACACTTACTTTCATTGAAGATTGTGAAGGTTTGTACTTAAAGTAACGGTAATAGGTACGAAAAAATTAACTGCTAAGGAAGTCGAATTCCCTATGGGCTATGGACAGATAGGTGATCAATATTGTTTTAGCTGGGGAGCAGGAACAGTGGTTAAGTCTAAAATAGATGTCGCTTATAGATCAGGTAGCCGTTATTTGAACCATGGGTTATATACGAATGTATTATGGAATGAAAGAGAATATATGAGCGCTGAAACACTTCAAATGGTTTGGAAAAAATTTGAATTCGAAAATTTAATGGATTTCGATACATTTAATCAACATTATGAAGGACAGACAGTGAAGGAGTATCTGACATATGTCGAAGGGAAAAAATAAATGGTGGTTGAAAAGAAGATTCAAATTAAGTGGAGAAAAATGCTTCTAATGGTAGATACTTCTTCAACTATGGGAGGTTGGTTAAAGAAGGAATTTGTTTTTATTTCTTGAATTTCTAATTTAATCAAAAAATTAAAGAAGGGTGCGAGTTTATTATGATGATAAAAGGTTTCGGGGGAATATTTTGGAGGACTAAAAATCTAGATGCTATAAAAAAATGGTACAGTGAAGTGTTGAAGCTTGAAATTGAAAATTGGAATGGGACTATTATTAAACCCCATTCAGGAAATGAAACTATCTTTTCTTTCTTTACTGAAGATGACCTTTATTTCCCAACAGAACAGCAAGTGATGTTAAATTTCCAAGTTTATAATCTAAACGAGACTATTGAGCATCTTAAACAAATTGGTGTACCTCTTGCAAAGGAAAAAGAGATTAGTGAATTTGGTAATTTTATTTGGATTAAAGATCCTGAAGGTAGACTGGTTGAGCTATGGGAGAAATAACGGGTTGTAGTTATTCCTATTTGTTGAATAATTTCAAGCCCCAAATTTCTATCAAAAAAATGGTTATGAAATATTGGGTGTAATTGAAGAACATCGAAACATAGAAAATCAGCCGTATTACCTAAAAAAGAAATTAACTTATTGATAAAACTTATTGTACTAAGGGGGGATTAATCCAGAAGGATTAATGCTCTTTTTTGTTGAAGTTTGATCTTGAGCTAAACCAGCTAATAGTTTGTCAATATATTTCATTAAAAACTTTAAATAGTTCATGCTATACTAAAATGTGCATGCCAAATAACCCTCCGTTAGTCTAACTTTGGAAGGTTTTATATTATTTAGTTATATTTAGGTTCTAGGCTATATCTTGGAAAGCAGTTTTGTTCTTTAAAAGGGCAAATATCCAATGTAAGAGCTTATTTACACATGCTATTACAGCTACTTTAAAAGGCTTTCCTTCTTCACGTTTCTTGTCGTAAAACTCTCGCATTCTTTTGTTTCGCGGGATGATTTCATCAGTTGTTTTCTTTTTACGACAATCACGAATGGCACAACGAACCGCCATATACAAGGCATGTCTAAGTCTACTAGATCCTCTTTTAGTGATTCGATTTTTAGTGGCAGAAAATTTACCAGATTCAAAAACACTTGGATCGACTCCAGCGA